>CAIJYR010000132.1 GCA_903824965.1 uncultured Thiotrichales bacterium | reverse complement strand
GCAGATACAATATGTTACTATAATCATCTCGTCCATTTTACTTCCCCATCGGCAACCAATAGATTGATTACTATAAGGCTACATTAATCCATTACCTCTTGGAAGGATTCTGATGGTGGTCATAGGTGGCAACTTGGGTTGGTTACGTCGGTCAGAAATGTGGACATTGTACGCTTTGTTGCTGAGTACGAAACGCGCAGGTTCCGGAACATCCCAATGATCTCGCTGTTGTTCTGCAATGTCGGTATCTGTGATGGGAATAAAGGGAATGCCGATGAGCAATGCCTCGAACACGTTGGTGCGCAGAATGGCCGAAACGACGCCACCAACGTCCCCTCCGTTATCATAGAAGGGAACAGAATACAGGAATCCGTCTGCATCTCTGACATTACCCTTTGTTTTTGAATGATATTGGCTATTATCGCATGTACGCATCACTGTGCTTAAGAAGGTTGGAATCTCGTCAATATTCGTAAAAGTGAATTTTGGGTATGATGCTTTTATTGCCGATATTTGTCTCGGAAAATAGTTGTATTCTTCATCCTCTCGTTCTTCTGGGGTGTCGTCGGTTTTCTGTTCCTTTGGTTTTGTGTCTTTTTCACCAAATACCAGTGTATCAAACATCAGGAATGGGATTTCTCCCTTGCTGGAATTAAGTCCATCAATGACGACGTACACCTCAGAAACGTTGGTACGTGACGCAAGATTATTGTAGATTTGCTGGATTGTTTCTCTTCCATCCTGTGAGAAAAGACCCTCTTTCACAACATCCTGATCATCGCTAGTGCGGTTCTTGCCTGTAATTGATTTGATGCTCGGTAAGAGAGTGATTGTCCTGATATTTTGGTATATGCTGGTGAAAACGGATTCTACTTCCGCACGTTTGCTATTAACAATATTTGCGATCTGGTCACGAATGTACCATTGCTCCAACTCCTTACGTTCCTTGGCATGCCATACCAGTAAATATCCGGTAGAGAGAATAAAGAATAGAATAAGGCCGTACATTGCTTTGCTCATAGCATGATGTCTGTCTAGGCTAACACTAGGGCGTGTTCACAGTTGGTAGTTTGTGTTTAAATCGCCCAATTTGGATGGTGCGAATAAACCGATGAATGTTGAGCGATGAGCAGTGGGCACGAATCTCCGAGCTGTGACCAGGGAAACCAACCGATAAAGGTGGACGCGCAGCCAATAACCGACTGTTCGTTGAGGCAGTGTTGTACACCGCACGGGTTGGTAACCCTTGGCGGGATCTGCCTGTAGAATTGGGGCAATGGCATTCTGTATATGTGCGATTTGCTCGGTGGGAGATCAGTGGCGTGTGGGCGCGTGTCGCTGAAGCTCTTCGAGGTGATGCTGATCGGGAAGCATTGTTCATTGATTCAACTGTCGTGCGTGCGCACCAGCATTCGGCGGGTGCTTTTAAAAAAACGCGAGCGATCAGGCGATTGGTCGCTCGCGTGGTGGATTGAGCACCAAGATCCACGCCTGTGTGGATGCCTTGTGCAATCCACTGAGGTTGATCCTGCCGGGTGTGCAGGTTCACGACGTCACACAAGGCACAGCGTTGGTGGAATCCATTGCGACCGAGGCAGTCGTTGCCGACAAGGGGTACGACAGCGATGCGTTTGTCGAGAGCATACTCGCGACTGGCGCTGAGGCAATCACCTCGCCTCGCAGCAAGCGGTTGACGCCGCGTGAGTACGACCGTGAGCAATACAAGGCACGCAACCTGGTTGAGTGCTTCTTCAACCGCATCAACCAGTTTCGCCGTATCGCTACCCGTTACGACAAACTTGCCAATCGCTTCAACGCCTTCTTGCATCTAGTCTCTGCATATATTTGGCTACTGTGAACCCGCCCTAGGGAGTTCGGGGTTTTTTAGCCCCTGTCCGAGGCAAGTTGGACAGAGGTTTGGGGGGCTATTTTTGATGGACGAGCATCTGCTCTAAGTAGTGAATGTTCGTCCCTCCCTGCACAAACTGGGGATCTGCCAAAATAATCTGATGCAGGGGCACGTTGGTCTTAATGCCTTCGACCACCACTTCTGCAAGTGCATTGCGCATTCTGGCAATGGCACGGGATCGGTCTTCTCCGTGGGCAATGAGTTTCCCGATCAACGAGTCATAATACGGTGGCACACGATAGCCGGTGTATAAATGCGAGTCCACGCGTACCCCTGGGCCGCCCGGTGCATGGTACATGGTGACGGTACCTGGCGACGGGGTGAAACGCTCTGGATCCTCTGCATTGATGCGACATTCGATGGCGTGACCACGCAATGCGATGTCTTCCTGACGGTACGCAAGGGTTTCGCCGTTGGCAATGCGGATCTGCTCGCGCACGATGTCTACGCCTGTCACCATTTCCGTGATGGGGTGTTCTACCTGTACCCGCGTGTTCATCTCAATGAAGTAGAACTGCCCATCTTGGTACAAAAACTCGAAGGTTCCTGCACCACGGTACCCAATGTCGATGCACGCCTGGACGCACCGTTCTCCCATCCGGTGACGCATCTCTGCTGTAATGCCTGGCGCGGGACATTCTTCCACCACCTTTTGGTGACGGCGTTGCATGGAGCAATCCCGCTCTCCCAGGTGGATGGCATTGCCGTGGGTGTCGGAGAGCAGCTGGAATTCGATGTGGCGCGGATTGTCCAGATAACGCTCCATGTACACTGTGGCATTGCCAAAGGCATTGGCTGCCTCCGTGCGGGTCAAGGAGATCGCGGTGAGGAGACTTGCCTCATTGTGCACCACCCGCATGCCGCGCCCCCCACCCCCGCCAGCGGCCTTGATGATGAGGGGGTAGCCAATCTCCTGTGCGACACGAAGCGATGCGTCTTCATCGTCACCTAGGGCACCATCGGATCCGGGTACTGTGGGTACCCCCGCACGCTTCATGGCCAAGATCGCCTGTACCTTGTCGCCCATGAGACGGATGTTGCTTGGACGCGGGCCGATGAACACGAAACCGCTCTGTTCTACCCGCTCCGCGAAATCGGCGTTTTCCGAGAGAAAGCCGTAACCAGGATGAATGGCAGTGGCATCGGTCACTTCTGCTGCGCTGATGACTGCAGGAATGTTCAAATAGCTCCCAGAAGCCGCTGGGGGGCCAATGCACACCGACTCATCTGCCAAACGTACGTGCTTGAGATCACGATCGGCGGTAGAATGCACGGCAACCGTGCGAATGTCCATTTCATGACACGCACGCAGGATACGCAGGGCAATTTCGCCACGATTGGCGATGACAATTTTCTTGATCATCGGTTGGTGACTATCAGACGATAGCAAAAAGAGACTGACCAAATTCCACGGGCTGTCCATTCTCCGCGAGAATGGATTGGATCACACCCGATTGGTCGGAATCGATCTGGTTGAGCATTTTCATTGCCTCAATGATGCACAACGTTTCCCCTTTCTCGACCCGTTGACCGATTTCGACAAAGGGCTTCGATCCCGGAGAAGGAGCACGGTAGAACGTGCCTACCATGGGGGACGTAACGATATGCCCACTAGGGGTCTGTCCACCACGAGGGGGTTCTGGTTGGTTGCCTGCGGTTGGCGCAGCAATCATGGGTGCCTGAGCATACGCAGGTGACGTGCCAGAGAGCATCGTGAGCGGAGCAGCAACCGTGGAGGCGCGACTGATGCGTATCAATTCTTCGCCCTCGCGGATTTCAATCTCGGCAATACCAGATGCTTCTACCAATTCAATGAGTTTTTTGATCTTTCTGATGTCCATGGCGCCTGATTCGTGCGAATTGACAGTCATGTGGCATAGGGTACAACCGGATCTCTCGTTATCCAACGCTTTCTGTGTGCACGAGGCGTTTCAGGAGCGCAGCGAGGGCCAATTCATAGCCACACGCTCCAAACCCGCTGATTACGCCAACAGCAATGTCAGAAAAATAGGAATGGTGACGGAAAGACTCACGGCTGTAGATATTGGTCAAATGTACTTCAACAAAAGGAATCGAAACCGCAAGCAATGCATCACGCAGGGCAACACTGGTGTGGGTGTAGGCAGCTGGATTGAAGAGGATGCCCTGGATTCCCTCACGGTGCGCGGCGTGAATGCGCTCCAAGAGAAGATGCTCCGCGTTGCTCTGGAAGCTCTCCAAGGAACAAGCCGCCGCCTCCGCAAGCTGCAGAAGCCGTGCGTCGATCTCGGCGAGCGTAGTACCGCCGTACTGCTCCGGCTCACGCATGCCGAGCAGGTTCAGGTTAGGGCCGTGTAAGACCAGCAAACGCACCATCGGAGGATCCTCTTCACACCCACGACCGCACACGCCCCAAGCCGACCCAAACCGATCTGCGGATTGTGCCTAACCAAAGGCGCGTTGTCTACCACTTCCGATCACATACGATCACATCGTACCGGATTGTGTGCTCGATCCCAACAAGGGACGTACAATCCCCTCTAGGTCTGTGACTGACAAGCCGCCGAGGTGCCGATAAACCACCTCTCCCGCACGGCTAAGGACGACCGTGTAGGGCAAGCTGCCGCTGTGGTCGCCGTAGCGATCGGCCAACGCTCCCCCGTCCTCATTCCCCAACAGGTTCGGATAATCCACCTGGAAACGCTGTATGAATGCGCGTATTTCATCGAGCTGATCGAGACCCACCCCCACAACCACCAGTCCCCGATCGCGATAAGTATGATAAAGCGAGAGAAAACCAGGGATCTCTTCTCGGCACGGCGGACACCAAGGTGCCCAGAAATTGAGCACCACCACCTGTCCCAACCATTCATGGCTGTTGCGCATCTTCCCCGTGACGTCGGGCAGCTGAAAGCCATTTGAAACATCTTGCGAGACATGGGGCGGCGTCGGATGAAAGAGCATCCTGGCGAACACCCCTATCATCACAGCCAACACAAACACAGCAACCATCCGGCGTGTCTTGTTCATGCGAGATTCTTTATGCGAGATTCTTTATTCAGGGGACATTCGCGCTGGCTGGGCCAACGCTTTCTGCCATCCAGCGAAGGTAAGGGGGCAACCCCTGGACGATGGGCAGAGCAACGATCTCAGGGACTTGGTAGGGATGGAGTTCCGCCAGGGCCGATTCGAGTGCTGGATACACGGCACGCTCGGTCTTGATCAGCAACAGACACTCCGTCGCACGCTCGATAGCACCCTGCCAGTGGTAGATCGACGTAACGCTCGGCAAAAGGTTGACACAGGCCGCCAAGTGCTGCTCGACGATCGTTTGTGCAAGCTTTTCGGCCACCATGACATCTGGGCAGGTACAGAGTACGACCAAACCTTCGCAATCCTCCAATCGCTCAGTGGGCATTTTTCTGTACGTGGTTGGTTTCTGTGTGATCTCCCAGCCATGCGTTGACTGCCTGTAGATCGGTGTCGTTCAATTGGCCTGCGGCCTGTTTGAGACGCAGTGTGTTCAACACATAGTCATAACGGGACTGGGAGTAATCGCGCTCTGCAGCGAAGAGCAAACGCTGTGCATTCAGGACATCGACGATGGTGCGGGTTCCGACTTGGTATCCAGCATCGGTAGCTTGGAGGGCGCTTTGGTTGGAAACAACGGCCTGTTTCAGTGCTTTGACCCGAGAAATCCCAGCAATGACGCCTAGATAGGCTTTTCTGGCGGCGAGCACCGTAGCACGCATCTGTTGTTCCAGCAGATCGCGTGCATGGGTATAGTCTGCTTCCGCTTGGCGTACACGAGAACTCGTGAGGCCACCCTCGAATATCGGCACAGAAATTTGCAACCCGATGACGGTGTTATCGGTTTCTGTGGAGCCTGCAATGCTTCCCCCGCTCAGATGTTGGAGGTTGGTGTACCCCACCGCATCCACACGTGGATAGTGTCCAGAGCGTTGTATGTCCACCTGGTTTCGGGCGGACTCCAGTTGGTGACGGGCGGCCTCTAAGGTGAGGTTCTGTGCCACAGCGACACCGGCCCAGTGATCTGCATCTGCTGGTTCTGGTGTGACCAAGGGGAGGTTCTCGCCGAGGGTTGCGAACGCATCCCCTGGTTCTGTGCCTGTAATCTGCCGGAGTGCTTCTCGTGCATTGGCCACCTGGTTCTCAGCGGCGATTGCCTGGGCTACAGCGAGATCATAGCTCGCCTGGGCCTCTTGCACGTCGGTGAGCGCGATGATCCCAACGGCAAAGCGCTGCTTGCTCTGGTCGAGTTGGCGTCCAACCGCCACTTGCTCGGACTGTGCGGTTTCTAACGAATCCAAGGCTGCGAGGACGTCGAAATAGCTGTGCGCGGCACGCACCATCAAATCTTGTCGTGCGGCAGCATACTCTGCGTTGGCCTGTGTGACCCGGGCATTGGATTGGTGCAACGCGATCGTGGCCTCCCGATGATAGACTGGCTGGGTAAGGTTGATCGAAAACGTGTGGCTTGGAAACGTCATCGATTGGCCCGACACAGATCCAGACGGCCCCAACGCCGCTGCGTTGCCGTAGATCACTGTGTCATGATTGACGTTCAATCCTGCACTCGCAGTCACTGTGGGCAAAAATGCTGCTTTGGCCTGTGGCACGGCTTCTAGGGTGGATGCCTGTGCTGCAGCAGCCGCTGCAAACTGGGGATCTCGTTCTAACGCCAGGTGGTAGATTGCCAACAAATCGTCAGCCTGGGCCCAAGGGGTAGGAAACAGAAAAACAATCGCGATCACGAGCAAGACAAGCACCACAGCAAACCCTCCGTTGGAACCGGGGACTAATACGTCGGCATAGCAGGGTCAACATCCCGTGCCCAAGCAGCCACGCCTCCGGTCAGGTTAACCACGTTGGTAAACCCCATGTGCTCTAGAAAATAAGCCACTTGGTAACTGCGAACACCATGATGACAGATCACCACCGTTTCTCGATGACGATCCAAGGACGGGTAGGCATTGGGCACCTGACGCATGGGGAGCAGTTGCGCCCCCTCAATGCGGCAGACCTGGTATTCCCAATGCTCACGGACATCCAGCAGGAAGGGAGGCGCTTTCGTCTGGGTCGCCTGGCTTAGGTATTCACTAAGCTGGCGCGGTGTAAAGTGGCGCATAGACGGTCAGGGGATCAGAACGGAAAATACCGTGACGGGGTGCTGTCCACCAAAGGAGGCAACGTGGTCTCGAAGAGGTCTTCTCGTGCATAGGCATCGTCTTCCATGCGTGTGATGAGCTGTGCTTCCATGACGGGCGGGGTGCCCACGATGGCGAACAAGCGCCCTCCTCTGCGCAGACTCTGTAGGAAAGCATTGGGAATGTCGCGAACCGATCCTGTGAGTACGATCACATCGTAGGGTGCGTGTCCATGCCAGCCGAGTGCGGCATCGCCCTGTTCCAAGGTGACGTTGTTGATCCCAAGGGCGGTCAGACGTGCTTGCGCCTCTTGGAGCAGATCGGCGTAGAGTTCGACGCTGTATACATGTTTTACGAAGCTCGCCAACAGTGCGGTGATAAAACCGCTGCCTGTGCCCACTTCCAGCACCATGTCGGAAGGTCGGAGCGCCAACGATTGGATCATGCGTGCTTCTATGGGGGGGCGCATGGTCGCCTGACCGTGGCCGAGGGGTATCGAGGTGTCAGCGTACGCCAGATTGCGATAGGCAGACGGCACAAAGCGATCCCGTGGAATACGTTCTAGAGCATCCAGCACTTGGTGGTCAAGCACCTCCCAAGGCCGTATCTGCTGGTTTACCATGTTAAAACGAGCACGATCCAGATCGACACGCATTGTTGGCACTCCACGGAACAGGACGAAATAGGATGGATGGTGGAAGGGTAAGAGGTTTTTGGAGCGTATGCAAGGCCGACGGATGAGCACAAATATCGCTTTCACGGGCCACACGCTACGCCGTACGAGTGTATCATAGACTCTATGGAACCTTGAAGCGAATACAATCTCCAAAAGCAGAAGCAGATAGGCGTTTTCGAGCTGCGTACGATGCACCAGTACCCCGTCGCCGATCGCTTTTTCAGGAAGCATTTCCGACTGGTTAGGGGGATACCATGGCCTCTGTGACGTCCATTGCCAGCTTGGGTGCTGCGGGAATCCAAGCACTGACCATAACGCAAGTCGGTGCCATCACCACGAAGGATATGGTCGGTGTCAGCGCAGCAGAGGTGCGTGCCTTTACTGTGGATCAAGTACCTGCGCTGTCTACTGCGGTGGTAGCTGGTCTGAGCAACGTGCAAATCGGGGCCATCACTCCAGAGCAAGCGGCGGTATTGACCTCAACGCAGACGCTGGCCCTTCAGCTTTCGCAGCTACGAGCACTGCCCCCGTCAGACATTGCAGCCATCACAACCACGGGTTTCAGTCTGCTCAGCACTGCGATGATGGCAGCCTTGAACAGTGCACAAATCAAGAACATCAGCGCAGATCAAGCTGCAGTATTGACCTCCATGCAGTTAAGTGCGCTGAAAGCCGTGCAGTTGTCCGCCCTGAGTGCTTCGGCTGTGTCTGCGATCAGCACCCAGAATGTTGCGGACTTGAGCACTGCGAGCATCAGCGGGTTGGGTGCTACCCAGATTGCTGCCTTTACCCAAGACCAGGTGGTGGTCTTAACCTCCAACCAGATACTCGCCCTGAAACCCGCCCAAATCAAGGCATTCACGGCCGAGCAGTCTATGCGTCTTACCTCAAACCAGACCATCGCGCTGCAAGCCTCACAGATAGCCGCATTTACCCCTACGGCGCTGTCTGCAATGGACACCACGGTGCTTGCTGCCTTGAGCACGGCGAACATCGCAGCGTTGAGCACTGCCCAGCTTAGGGCATTCAGCGTTGATCAGGTCACTCTGTTCAACCCACTTCAGATGAGCGCACTCAAAGCATCCCAGATGTCCGCGCTGGATCCAATGGTAGTATCGGCGCTCGGAACAAGCGTTGTCTCTGCGTTGAGCAGTACGAGCATCGCCGCCTTGAAGACCACCCAAATCAAGGCATTGACTATGGATCAAGTGGGTGCGTTGACCTCTCTTCAGACAAGTGCGCTCACGGTTTTCCAGATACCCGCGCTGCCCGCCGCCGAGGTGAGTGCGATTGCGACGACGAATATTGCCGCACTGTCAACGACCTCCTTTGCCGCATTGACCGCCGATCAGGTGAGGTCACTCACCAGTGATCAAATGGCGGTATTTACTACCAACCAAATCAGAGTATTGAAAACCTCGCAGCTCTCTGCATTCACCACGGCCGCTGTAGCGGTGATGGGAACCGACGAGTTTGCTGCCATTCCAGCGAATATCATCAGCGCGTTGACTGCGACCCAAATGCAAGTCCTGACTAGCAACCAGGTGATGGTCTTGTCCTCTAGTCAAATCGTATCGATGCGATCTGCACAAATCGCAGCTTTAACAACCACGGACATCATGGTGATTGGGACAGCGAATATTCGCGCCCTTTCCCCAGCTTCGATCAGTGCATTGAGCAGCAATCAACTGAGCGTATTCACGTCGAATCAAGTGGCGGCACTGACCTCCCTGCAGATCGGTGCCCTCAAAGCCGCACAGGGAATAGGATTGAATACGGTAGATATTGCGGCCATCGGCACGACGAATCTGACTTCCCTTGCGTCTGCGACGTTGGCTGCGTTGACCACCGCTCAGGTGGGTGCATTTACCACCGCCCAAATCGCTGCCTTGCGTCCTCTGCAAGTCAGTGCCTTGAACGCCACCCAAATCGCTGCATTGACCACTGATCAATGCGCCGTATTCACCTCCCTGCAGCTCGCGACCCTCAAGAACGCGCAGGTGGCAGCGTTGACCACCGATGAGATTGCCGCGCTCTTAACAGGAAGCATCCTTTACCTACCTGTGGCTTCTATGGCTGTCTTGAGTTCGTCCCAAGTAGGTGCACTCAGCACAACCCAGGTGGGTGCCTTGAGTACAGCGCAGGTGGCAGGGATGAACAGCACCCAAATCAGTGCCTTCACAACCGATCAGGTTGTGGCACTGACCTCTAGGCAACTCAGCGTGTTGAATGCTGTCCAGGTCAAGGGATGGACAACCTCTGCACTGGCGGCCATTGGGTGGATCGGCATTCCCTATCTGTCCACGGGGGTTGTGGCAGGGTTGAGCACGACCCAGATCAGTGCACTCGCGCAGGATCAGCTATCCACCTTCAGCACAAACCAAACGGCCGCCCTGAAGCCCACCCAAATCGCTGCCTTCACCTCCGATCAGATCGCAGCCTTCACCTCTGTCCAGATAGGTGTGCTCACAACCGCTGATGTGATGGTGTTGAATACCGACCAGATCGGTGCACTCACGACCATGCAAATGATGGCCTTGCGTGTCCCCCAACTGAGTGCCATGAAAGCAAACCAAATCGCTGCGCTGACGGAAAAGCAGGTCGCAGTCTTGAATACGGCACAAATTGGCGCGGTAAAATTGCAGATATCCTCGCTGTCCTCAGGGGCGATGTTGGTGCTGGGAACCACGATCATTGTTACATTGAATACGGCCATGGTGTCGGCCTTGACATCGATGCAAGTAGGCACATTGAGTACGGCGCAGGTGGCGGTATTGAATACACAACAAGTGAGCGCGATGCAAGCCTCACAGTTCGTGGGCATGAGTACAGCGGGGGTGGTGGCACTCAACACTGCTGCCCTTCAAGCCTTGAGCGTCGCGGTAATCGCGGCGTTGACTACCACGCAAGTCACGGCATTCACAACCACGCAAGTTGCTGCACTGACCTCTAAGCAAACCGCTGTACTGAATACCCAGCAGATATCGGTTCTGACCACGGCGGAGGTAGCGGCCATCAGCACTGCGGGCGTTCCGTCGTTGGGTTTCGCTGCAATGGCTGCGTTGAGCACCACACAAGTGTCTACACTGAGCACAGCACAGATCCTCTCCTTGCGCACCACCCAGATCGGTGCCTTGCAAACGACAGCAGTGGCGGTACTGACCACCAGGCAGGTATCCGTATTGAATCCCAACCAGGTGAGCTCGCTGACCATACCACAAATGGGTACATTGACCACCGATCAGTTGGCTGTGTTGAGCACTTCTCAAATCGGTGCACTGAAAGCCACACAAATGGCGGCGATCAGTGCAGATCAGTCGGCGGCTTTTAGCAGTGTACAGGTTGGTGCGATCAGTACAACACAGATCAGCGCATTGAGCACCGCCGTGCTCGCAAGGATGGGCTTGACGAACCTCTCTGCACTCACGACGAGTGCGATCGCGTCCCTGAGTCTTCCACAAGTGGGCGCTCTGAGTACGGATCAAGTCGCCGCGCTCACCTCTGCGCAAATTGGTGCATTCAAAGTTTCACAAATGGCTGCGATGAGCACTGCGGATGTGGCGGCCATTGGTACAACGGCGATTCCTGCGTTGAGTCCCGCCGTGCTAGCGGTATTGACCCTGCCGGAAATCGCTGTAATGACGAGCGCCCAGATAGGCGTTCTGAGCACTACCCAAGTGGGCGCTTTGAGAGTGACCCAAATCGGGGCGATCACGAGTAACCAAAGCGTGGTCTTGAACACCAGGCAAATAGGTGCAATGACGAGCCTACAAGTGTCTGCGCTGACCACGGCGGCGATCAGCGTGATTGGTACGGCGAGCATCAGCGCTTTTACCACAGCAGCGATCATGGCCTTGAGTCTTCCACAACTGGGTGCACTGAGCACGGCACAAGTTGCTGCGTTCACCTCTCTCCAAGTAGGTACACTCAAAGCTTCTCAGGGAGCGGCGATCACAACAGCAGGTGTGGCCGCCCTGGGGACAGAGGTACTCCAATCATTGACGACCGCTGTAGTGGCGGCGCTGAGCACTGCCGAGATCGCGGCGATGACGACCCTCCAAATCGGGGCATTGACTACTCTGCAGGTGGGCGCGTTGAAAACGAATCAGATCGGCGTGCTGAACACCGATCAGGTGGCGGCATTGAACACAGCGCAAACCGGAACCATGACGAGTTTTCAGGTCGCTGCGTTCACTACGGCGGGGGTAGCTTCCCTCAGCACTGCTGCGATCCAGTCTTTGAGCACAGGGGCGATTGCAGTGTGTGGATCGGCTCAGGCGAGTGCGTTGACAACCGATCAGATCGCGGTACTGACCTCGAAGCAGGTCGCAGCACTGACGAGTGTACAGCTGGGTGCGATTACGAGTACACAGGTTGCTGCGATCACTACCCTCGACCTCCCTGCCCTCACAACGGGCGCATTGTCCTCCTTGAGCACAACAACTGTTGGCGTGTTGACGGCGAATCAGATCGCGGTACTGACCTCGAAGCAGGTCGCAGTACTGACGAGTGTGCAGATGGGTGCGATTACGAGTGCACAGATTGGTGCGATCACTACCCTCGACCTCCCTGCCATCACAATGGCGGCATTGTCCTCCTTGAGCACGGCGGCCGTTGGTGTGTTGACGACGAATCAGATCGCAGTGCTGACTTCAAAGCAGATCGCGGTGCTGACGTCGAGCCAAGTCGGAGCACTGACGAGTGTGCAGATGGGTGCAGTTACGAGTTCGCAGGTTGGTGCGATCACTACCCTCGACCTCCCTGCCCTCACAACGGGGGCATTGTCCTCCTTGGGCACGGCGGCCGTTGGCGTGTTGACGACGAATCAGCTCGCAGTGCTGACCTCGAGCCAAGTCGCAGCACTGACGAGTGTACAGATGGGGGTGATTACGAGTTCACAGATTGGTGCGATCACTACCCTCGACCTCCCTGCCCTCACAACGGGGGCATTGTCCTCCTTGGGCACGGCGGCCGTTGGCGTGTTGACGACGAATCAGCTCGCAGTGCTGACCTCGAACCAAGTCGCAGCACTGACGAGTGTGCAGATGGGTGCAGTTACGAGTTCGCAGGTTGGTGCGATCACTACCCTCGACCTCCCTGCCCTCACAACGGGGGCATTGTCCTCCTTGGGCACGGCGGCCGTTG
>CAIJYR010000131.1 GCA_903824965.1 uncultured Thiotrichales bacterium | reverse complement strand
CGGAATACGGAATAACATTTGGCATCGTCTAGTAGGCTTTGGAGGCGTAGCATCGTTCGCACAGTCTGGGTGAGGTTCACCCTAGCCTAGCGGCTTTTGCCGCTTCGTGCGAGCAGTCCGCAACACATCATGAGCCAAAATCTTTATAGGATGGCAATACTCTGGTTCCAGCACCTAATAAGGTTTGAATGATAGACTGGGAATAGGCGTCTTTCTTGACGCAGGGCAGGATTGGTTGGGGTACTTCTCGAACGAGATGCAGCACACTCCACAACCGATCATCCCAGCGTTGCCAGTATTCTTGTATGTCTTCTTGGGCGTGGACGGTACCACGGCATTGGGCGGTTTGGCAATGGCATACAAACGATTCACACAAGTTAGTGCTGTATTCTGCAGTGAATTCATCATCTATATGAATATCGCGGACGGCGATGCCACCCACATATCCTAGGTCAAGAACATTGGCATCACAAGAATGATTGACGTAGCGTGCCAAATCCCAAGGGATCGTGTAACTCCCCTCTTTATTCCGGTAGGTAAACTTGCGTAGATCATTACGCATCAACACAGGAAGATCCTCTACCTGATCTTCTGGTATCACAATATCTAGTCGTCAGCGACCCATACAAACGTTCCGGCAGGGATTGGCGATGTGGCGAATATGCCATAGCCAATATTTGCATTTATGTAGCGTAGTTCTGTAGCTGGATGGAGCATGCTCTAATCCGTCCTCAATAAAAACAAATATGCACGGTTGACTTACGCTTTCAGCCTGTCCTTAAAGAGTACCTGAGCAGTTACCGATACGAGGGATGGCTTTCGGGCGCTTGGCCTTTGCATTGGCCTGAAGCCAGTACGCAATGTACTCTGCTGAGAGTCTTGCAGCCTCTTCTTCTGGCGTTTTCTTAAACTCGGCAATCATGGCATCGTACCAATCCAGGACATCCGCTACCGATTGCCCGTATTGTTCCGCGATATGGGTAAGGGCACGCTTGCCTTGTTCGCGTGCCGTTGTATGCTCGTCCATCCATCACCAGTGCTCAGTGTAAATAATCCAAGATCAATCCGAAGAACACGACCAAACCAAACCAATGGTTGTTGAGAAACGCCTCAAAACAACGGATAGGATCGCGCTCACGCGCTAACCACTGTTGGTAGATCGCAAAGCCAGCGGCCGCAACAAGGCTCAAGAAATACAGGCCGCCCCGTCCCGCTTGGAGACCCGCATAGGCCAATAGAATCAATACGATGGTGTGGGCAATGCCAACCGCCAACCGTTCGTAACGACCGAACAGAATGGCCGTGGATTTTACACCAATCCGTTGATCGTCCTCGCGATCAACCATTGCATAGAGGGTATCGTAGGCCACTGCCCAGACGACGGTAGCGGCAAAGATCGTCCAGGCCACGGGGGGCAGCGTATTGGTTTGGGCAGCGAAAGCCATGGGTACGGCCCAACCGAAAGACACGCCTAGATAAAACTGCGGGAGATGGGTATAGCGTTTCATGAAGGGGTAACTGGCCGCAAGCAATCCACCGACCACGGAAAGCGCAATGGTAAAAACATTCATGAGCAATACGAGCAGAAAAGAAAGCAACGCAAGTACCACAAATACCCAAAGGGCTTCGGTCGGACTCACCTGACCTGTTGCAAGAGGACGATCTTGGGTGCGACGGACAAAGGGATCAAAATCGCGGTCGGCATAATCGTTGATGGCGCAACCAGCGGCACGCATCAAGGCTGTGCCCAGCACGAACACTACAAGCACTGTGGGGTTGGGGTGCCCTTCTCCTGCGATCCAGAGTGCCCACAACAGGGGCCACAGCAACAGAAAAATGCCAATGGGCCGATGAAAACGGGTCAGAAGCCAATATTGGTACAGGCGATCCCTTAAGAGACGAGTGATCTCGGTTGTGCGCATCGTGTGAGGAACCAGGCCAGCTATCCAGTGGGGCCGTTTTGGGCAGGTAGAAAGACTTCCGCGACCAAAAGGGGTCGATTTCCTATCCAAAACACCGAACGTCTTCCCCAAAGTATGGCTGGCATTGCGACCGAGGGCAAGGCGGCCCGCTGGTAGAGTCGATGATGGGGTTGAAGACGTGCAACCTCTACGCCCCCCCGTACCACCATGGGGTCAGCGAACAGCACAGCCCCTAGAGGGCGGCTTCCCAGATGCAGCAGACATCGTGCAGGCCCAGTCAACGTGTGGACGGGAATCACGGTACGAGCGTAGACCCAGGGCTGTTCGTCGCACAACAGGCGAACTTCCCGAAGCCAGACACGACTCTGGCGGTTTCGGTGCATCCCCAGGGTCACGGCTTCTCCTGCGTCGGCCCGACCCCAAACCTCGCGCAGTACCTCTACGCGCATGTGTCCAGGGCACGCACGCACCACCCGCCTCGTCAGTGACCCCGTATCGACCAACCACGGTACCATGCTTCGTGGCACGGGGGGCCGAAAGTAGGACAAGAAACGCACCCAGCGCGGCGTATCCGCCGTATGGCAAGATAATTGTGGGATCATCAAGGGTCGCACGATAATTCACAGCCCACAGCGGGGGCATCAACCCATTCGTGTTCTTCAGACGGTTGTGGCTGAGAACAGTCAGGTACTGCCAATTGGCAACGGGAATGATTGGCACGTTGCAGGTGTGCATACACCCACACATTAGTATCTGCGAATACCCTAGCATTCATAACGATCATCACGTGTCGGTATCACAATTTCGTCTACCGACATAGTAAGATATTCTGGCGTCTCGTGATGATGTGTTGTGTTCTGGATATTTCTTCCAGATTCCTGTACGATAATCTCTATTTTTTTATGAGGAAATAAAGACTTGATGGCTGTTATAACATCATTATTTAACTCGTCGCTGTTCAGCTTATAAACGATACGCATGGACGATTCCCCCTTTACTGCTGTAGCGGGTTGGTGGCGCTTTACTGCGCATTTCTGCCGACCGCACGACTTCCGACGACAGCAAAGGATGTAGTGTCTGCCCTTGCCTTAAATACTTGCACATCGCCAGACCCTCTGCCAAGAGCACTACGGATGTTTTCTTTTGATAGCTCTGAGCGTATTCCGATAATAACTTTCTTGAGGCGGACGTGACCGGAGAATGGTATGTAGAAAACGCTGCCCGCATCTTCTTCTGTTGATAAAGATGCTTCTGATATATCAGTCCTCAAGACTAAACTGCTTTGTATTTTTTATTATCGACTGAATCCTGAATAACCCAAGTTGCCACCTATCAGGCGACGAAGACCGCATAAGAAATATGATATTTCAGGCTGCGAATTGAAAGCTGTGAGCCAGGACAAACAGAAATGCTTTTAATTCAAAACCAGCACTGGTAACTGCATGAATCGT
>CAIJYR010000130.1 GCA_903824965.1 uncultured Thiotrichales bacterium | reverse complement strand
CCCATCGGCAACCAATAGATTGATTACTATAAGGCTACATTAATCCATTACCTCTTGGAAGGATTCTGATGGTGGTCATAGGTGGCAACTTGGGTTAGCATAATACTGCGACGATCCAATACCAACCTACTCGTCCTTTTCTCGTGGTAAGCGTCTGCTCACCACAAAGGTCGCCACGATTACAATCCATCCAAGGACTGCAATAGACATCACGGGATCGGCACCCTCTGCTGCTGCCACACCGTAGAGCATGGTAGCCAGGGTCATCCCTGTACTCTCGAAGAACTGTTGCACCGCAATGGTGTTCCCACTGCCGATCGATCGGTGGCCGATCTCTTGGAGGGCCGCGTTGACCGGTACCAGAAACAGACCGCCCGCCAATCCCACGAGCAACAAGATGCCCCGCGCCTCCCAGACACCGTGCGTAGTCTCCAACAAGAGGATGGCAGCACCCATGGCGTATGCGGCGAAACGAACCCGACGCAGATGTTCGAGGGGGATGATCCGTGGTACTGCGACTGCCCCAAGCGCAATGCCAATCGCAAGAGCCAGGGTGAGTTGTGCAATCGATTCGCTGTCGTGGAGGTCTAAGACCACGGGTGCCCAATTGACCAACATGACACGCAGGGCGACCGCAGCCGACCAAAACAGCGCGACACCAAGGACACAGAAACGTGCACGGCTGGTGTGTAATAACCCCTGCGCCAATCGAAAAAAGTGAACGATGGTTTGTTCGTGGTACGGTGCACGAACCTGGGGGGGAATGCGGAGAATGAAAGTAGCAGCGAAGGCAGAAAGCAGGAACAGTACCTCGACCATCCCAAGGGCTGCATGGACAGAATGATCAGCAACAATCCCTCCCGCAAGGCTGCCCGTGAGGATGGCGAGGATGGTGGTGCCCTCGATCCAACCGTTCGCTTTCACGAGGTCATTGTGGTGCACCAGTTCGGGCAGTATGCCATACTTGGCGGGGCTGTAGGTGGCGGCTCCCACCCCGACCACGGCGTACGAGATCAAGGGGTCTACCCCCAGGAACATGAGACCCGCCCCCACTGCTTTGGTGAGATTGGCAGTAAAGAGCACCGTTGCTTTGGGTCGACTGTCTGCGAACGAACCGACCCACGGTGCGAGGAACACGAAGGCCGCGAGAAAGATTCCTTGTAGAACAGGAATGTACCACGGTGGGCTGTGACCATTCTGCATAACCATGGCAAGCGCCGTGAACAGGATGGCGTTGTCCGCAAAAGCGGTCAAAAACTGTGCAATCAACAAAAGATAAACATTGCGGTTCAAGGGTATACTCCCGTGCGAATACCGCACACTCTATCACTCCGGCACTGTCCCGTGTCGTTCGCTGAAGGAATCGAGGATGGCACTTCGCGTCAAAACGAAATGGCACAAATCAGAGAACAAAAGCCTGGAGGACATTGCGAGTGTTCTGGCTTTCACCACTTGGAAAGTGGGGGTACAGGCAGTAGACCACCTTGGGGACGAGGATTTTACGTTTGAGAGTACCCAAGACCGTTTTGCTGTTTTGGGGGAAGTGTTGATCTTTCTGGTTCAGATCGTGGATCGTTGGATCCACGAAGAATGGAAAGACGATGCGGAACGTGGGCAGCTCGTCACCGCGTTGGTGATGCGCCTTGCAAGCACGTGGCACGAAAACCAAAATGACTGGGTAGTAGCAGGGGAATACCGAGAACCGTTTATTGTGCTTTTTAACGAGCGTGCACAAGAATATGCGGAGTTTTCCTGTTCTCAACAAGAGGGGCCAGGGTATCCCTTTCGGCGGTACTTGGGTGCGAAGGTTTTGGCGGTGATGGGTGAAAAAAGCATCAATCGTTGGGTCATCGATCAGGTGATGGACATCGAGGTTCCCGAGGCCCTCAAGACCTTGCAGCGCGGGTTTCGTGGACTCTTTGCGAAACAAAATACCGATATTCCTGCCGTTGGCCATCGCCAAACAGGTACGTAATGTGATACAGTAGCGGTCTGTTGGTTCTTCTTTGTTTGGGGCCGTTAGCTCAGTCGGTAGAGCAGCGGACTTTTAATCCGTTTGTCGTGGGTTCGACTCCCACACGGCCCACTTCTATAATCAAAGGGTTGCCTGGTTATCCAGACAAGCCTTTTTTATCCGTGCTACGCCAGTGCTACGCATTTTCAGAATCCGGTCGCAGTCGCTTGTAGCATAGCCTCCCCAGAACTGGGGAGACCCCAGTAGCTCCCCCTCCACTGCGCAGTCGTGCGCTGTGAGTACCTAGATTTTCTGAAAATGCCCAGGTGTCGTTAGAACTCCGTGCAGTCCTTTCGACAGTCACTCAACAGGCCAGCGGGTAGGCGGTGGTTTGGGTGGGTGAGTACCTGCACCCCTCGGTGTGCCCATCATCCTGGATGGTAGAGGGTATCCCTTGTGACCGTTGCGACTATGAAGGATACCGTCAACGCAGTCAGGTATCATCGTTGTGCTCTCTCAGGAAAAGCACTACCGGAGGCTACTCCATGACCACGATCACCTTCGATACACTCGCCTATGTCAAGACACTGCGCGAGGCTGGCGTATCAGAACCACAAGCGGAAGCTCAGGCCAGCGCATTGGCCACCGTGCTGAAGTCAGGCACCGACGAACTGGCCACCAAGCAGGATATTCGAGAACTGGCACTGGCAACGAAGAGCGACATTGACCGATTGGCAACCAAGGACGATGTTCGCAGTCTTGATTATGAAATGAGGCTACTAAAATGGATGGTTGGCCTTTCCCTTGCCGTATCCACGGCCACGCTTGCGCTACTGGCGCGTGTGGCGATGTCCATCTTGCAAGCACATTAGAGACCGACGACACAAGATCCACCCAAGGATAGAATGCCCCCCATGAAGCGTTCCTGGAAATCCAGGAGTGGCACAAGATCCGCTGGATCGGACATTCTCTTCTTGAGCGTGTCCTTGGGCTGTGACGGCATGGCCTTCTGATCGCCGTAAACGTGCCTGGTTGCCGCGTGACTGCGTGGGCTGTACGTTAGGGTGGGTGCAGGCCGTAAGCAGCACCAGGCAATGACGTTGTGACCATTGCCAGAGCGGTCAGACGTGCTGGGCACCTGCGCAGTGATAGTGACACTCAGTTTATGACGTGGCTAACTTCCTTTTGAATGGTGAAACCACACCAACTAAAGAAGTTCCAGAGGAAGCGCCAGCACCGTCAGAACGATTAGAGAAATCCAGCAAAGACACATCAATCGTAATATTGCTGTCGCCATCATTGTTCTCACCTGGTCACATCTGATAGCCCATGCCGCTATTCTTGACAAACCCCACTTTTCAGATGTGCTTTGTCTCTGAGGAAATACAAAAACGTAAGGGCACAGTGAATCTTAAACACCCCACCCCCGTTTTTGGCCTCCCCCACCTCCTCACACCATCACACCGCCCCCTCCCCCCACGTCCTGTGTCTGAGCCAAAGCCCTCCCTGGTTATGGCCTGTACCAACACAGCCCACGCAGTTACGCGGCAACCAGGCCCGTTTACGGCAATCAGAAGGCCATGCCGTCACAGGACAAGGACACGATCAAGAGAGGATAGGGCATTCTTTCCTTGGCGGATCTTGTGCCGTTGCTGGTTCAGTGCAGAATCTTGACCAACGCAGCGAATAGGCCAGCCTGTGCCAAGAACAACCCGATCACCCACTTGAACAGTTCAGCTTTCAGATCGGAAATGGTTACGGTTACATTTCTACGTACTAGTTCAATGTCGTTCTTCGTTGCTAAGGCCAATTCTCGAATGTCCCCCTTGGTGGCCAGTTCATTGGTTCCTGACTTCAGCACGGTAGCCAACGCACTGGCCTGTGCCTCTGCCTGTGGTTCTGATACGCCAGCCTCGCGCAGTGTCTTGACATAGGCGAGTGTGTCGAAGGTGATCGTGGTCATGGAGTAGCCTCCGGTAGTGCTTGGCCTGAGAGAGTACAGCAATGATACCTGATTGCGGATGGATGGCAGGACTTCCTCGAAGACCCACGCCTCGAACCGCTGGGCGGATGGGAGGGTTGACCCGACCACGAGGCGGTACATGTCCGGCTCGGAGATGACGCGGACTTCTTGGGTTCCACCGTCGGTTACAAGGGGGTAGCGTTTCACGACCCCCTTGCAGTGTCGTGTGATGGCATCGGCATGGTTTACATACCCCAACGCCTCTGCCACGTCTTTGGCGACGAACCAGGGGTTGCCGTTGATGACGACTATGCGAAGGGGTCGGGTGGTTTCTGCGAACGTGAAGACGCTAGGCGTGGGGACGAGGCTACTCATGGGCCACCCCCGCTCTTGGAATCGCACGGATGTTTGCCATTCCGTATTGGTCGAACCGGAGAGTGAAGCGGCCCAGGTGCAGGACAGTCAGCGCAGCGAGTTCGGAAGCACGCAGCACGCGGTTGTAGCGCACGTCGAACTGGTAAGCAACGAGGAAGGAGGTGGTTTTGGCTTGACCGCCGATCAGCGAGACAAGCGAAGACGTGGGCGCGGGTGCGCCTGAGACGAGGTTACTCATGATCCGGTACTCCAAGTTGAGATTGGAGTCCGTCGCTTCTACAGCCAAGTAGGGGTGGCGGCGGACTACGTGAGGTTGGCTGACCGGCAACTTGGAACCGGCAGACCCGTAGGTCTCCCCACGCAGTCCGCTACCACTTTTCGGTATAGAGGGCGTAAAAAAGCGCCCTTACTGTGTTCGTGGCGCTGATGCGCCAAGTTGCTTCCGGCAGCCAACCGGTACCGCCCCTGTTGGGCAGTGGGGGAAGCGTGGCACGGATGGCTGGTGGAAGTCAAGGGGATGGAATTGTGCACAGATAACAGATTTGTTATCATCGGTGCATGAACTACACGATCAGCTACTACAACGAGGATGTCGAGGTAGAGGTAATGTCCCTGCCGCAGACGCTGCAGTCCCGTTACATCGTCCTGACGCACCGAATGCGCATCAGTGGGCCAAACCTGGAAGAACCACACACCAAGGCGTTTGGTGATGGCCTGTTTGAGTTGCGCTTGAAGGGTGCAGAGTGCATTGCCCGCGTTTTCTACTGCACGTTGGTTGGGCAGCGCATCGTGATGTTGCACAGCTTCGTCAAGAAGTCCCAAAAGACCCCGCCGACTGAGCGGCGTATTGCTGAAACCCGAATGAAGGAGATCAAAAATGAGTTCAAAACGCGAGCCGAACATGACGCATGAAGAGATGGTCGCAAAAATGTTGGAAGATCCGGAAGTCCGTGCGGAATGCGAGCGCCTTGAGCGGGAGGAAATGCCCATGCTAGATGCCATCCTCGCGGCAAGGGCCGAGTCTGGTTTGACCCAAGCGCAGGTAGCCGCCCGTATGGGAACAAAGGCGTCTGCCGTTGCACGCCTGGAAGGGGCGTTGGTTTCGGGCAAACACTCGCCCTCCATGACCACTTTGCGCAAGTATGCACGGGCGATGGGCAAGCGGTTGGAGGTGCGGTTCGTCTGACCCCTGGCGAGCAAGGCATAACGCTGTGTTCATCACGCGACCTCTGCGAGTGCGGGTGTGCGTGACGAACGCCATTTAGCGGAAAAGTTTTGCAGTGCTTTTTTGCGAGCCTCGTAATCGAGGCCAGTACCAATCAACATGGTGTTGAACGCTTCCAGCTTGGCAAGCAGGTCTAGTTCGCCGTAGGGCAAAGCATCGCGGTCGATTTCCTTGAACTCCCCCGTGAGCGCCCAGTTGATGAGCCTGGCTTCGTTGCTGAAGTGGTGAGGGACGATTTCCTTCCCTGCCTGTTGCCGCGTCATTTGCAACATCTGGTTCATAATTTTGTAGCTGCTGGATGCCGCATGCCTCATCCGCTTTACGTCAAAGTGCGGGTGGTTTCCTCGGATCAAGGTATCGATCTGATCGTCGCACCAGACCGCGAAGTTAATATCAAGCCAACGGGCAAATGGAACCGCTAGCTTTGGATGCAACCAGGTTCCACCCCCTGTTTCAGGTGCGCCAACCTTGACCTTGACCAGTTTCGTCTTTTTGACCAGCGCGAGTAATCGTCCCTGAGACCTACTAGACGACCCATCCAACATATTGATTCTGTTCAATTCCTCCAGAAAGTCTGGGTTGAAGAGATTCAACGACTTAGATTTTGTGAGCGCAACAACATATTCCACGGTTTCGCGCTGTCTAAGCCAGTAGTAGGGTTCTTTCCCGAACCTCTCGGCGACAGTGGTTGCGTTGAACCAGCCGTCTTCGGTGAAGGTCACGGTGAGGTCTTTGTAGTTGCCGGTCACGAGTTTGAGCATGGTTATCGTCATTTGTGCCCCTTCGCATACGGGTTTGGCTTGCCGTGGATGTAGGCTGACAACTCGATGATGCACCTTGCGATCGCCGCGCCTGACTCGACCAGTCTGCGCTCTTCGTCCAGGTCTGCGGCGTCCCTCGCCTCCCGCGCCTTTTCTTGATACCACCAGATTGTCTTTTCCCATCTGTTGATCATTTCCAGGAGGGCTTCATCGCGCTCGTGGACTTCCGGTGGCGGAATCTCTGGGGTTTTGAACTTTCCGACAACCTGGAATCGGACGGGTTCCGGCGTGTGTTCGTTTTCTATTTCCTCATTCAGATCGAGTACCGCTGCACGCCAGTTCTGATCTGCGAGGGTTTTGAGAAGCTGGCACGCTGCTCCGAAACTGATCTCGGACTTGACCAGTACGTTGTCCGGTGCCTCAGGGTCTCCGGTAGCGTCAAAAAGGTATGTTTTAGTCATTTCCCGCTCCCGTATGGACGATGGTGCCGTACCGCGCAAACTTTTGGCCGAACTGCTCAATGCGGTTGCCGAGGTAGAAGAACACCTGCCCTTGCCGTGGGGAAAGGCCGTCGTTTTTCGGTGATGAAAACCTGATCCGACCGCGTGTGATGCACGCGATGGCGGATTCCTTCAAAATGGTATGGAGCCAGCCCGTGTCGGTTGCGTTGTTGGTCAGGATGATGGCTTGTTCGATCCGTCCTGCACGGTATTCCTCGATGGCTGTCTCGATGAACTGCTCAATGAGGGGCATGGAATAGGGTGGATTGAGCCAGATTTCTCCATACCAATCTGCGTCCAGTCCGCTGTTCTCGATGGTGAAGTACCGATCGGCCTGGACAGTTTGGTTGGCGAGGTTGCACGAGGCCGGATCAAGATCGAGTCCGCCCATTACCCGCCGTGCTGCGGCGATGTACTCTTCCGGCGTATACCACTCATCATTTCCCCGCGCCGCTGATGGTTGGGTGTCGTCGTCGCCGTTGGTTGTCGAGACCGCCCGCACGTCTTTGGTCAACTGCCGTGCTTCCTGGATTCTCGTTTTGCTGATCTGTCTGGCCAATGCGACGGCTTGCTTGGGGTCAGCGATTGCTTGCTGCTGGAGTGCGATCGGTGCGGTTGCGAGTGTGGCAGCGGTGGACACGGCCACGTCGCCGTTGTCCATTGCCTCGACCAGTTCTGGGGTGCCGTGTTCGGTAACAGTCTTGGCTCGGCGGTAGGAATCGGTGCTTGTGAATCCGGCCTTGGCTGCCGCAATGTCACGGGATTTCTCGCCGTCCTCAGCATGTGGGCAATTGCCCACAAGCTCACCCTTCACATGGTACTGGTTGCTTCCACGTCGATTGCCCAACTCTGCTTCGATTGCTTTGCCGATGGCTACCCGATCGGAGTAGGTAAACTCCTTGCGGACTTCGTTCTCGGCGTGTTCGACGATGGTGAGGATCGGAACGTCGATGACCCGTGCTGGGATGGTGCTTCGACCCAGCGCCTCGTATGCCCGCAAGCGGCGCTCACCGAACAGGAGGACGTTGTCTGGCGTGATACCGATGGGATGCAATAGACCGAGTGTCTTGATGCTTTCAGCGAGACTGGCTATGTCGCCCATGTCTTTTCTTGATCGGTCAGTGATTCTGATTCCAGATATTTCAATCTCGATTATCCTATCCATGCACATTCTCCGAGGTCGTCTGGGCCACGCATGATGCGTACTATTCCGCCGTGGTTGCCCACGGTTTGGATGAAGTTTCGTTGTGCCTGGTGTGTTCTTCCGTCTTTTGTTTCTACTTCGATTGCCACGAATGCGCCGATGGTCTTGCCGACCATGTCCGGTGTGATCTGCACCTCTCGGATTCCGATGAGGTCTGAGCTGCCTTCGCATAGTCCTGCGTGTAGGATTCTGGCCTTCTTGATGTATACGTCTGGCCCGAACCGTGTCACGCCCCCGACGTAGGCTTTTCCGACATTGTTCCGCGATAGAATAACCCAAGTTGCCACCTATCAGGCGACGAAGACCGCATAAGAAATATGATATTTCAGGCTGCGAATTGAAAGCTGTGAGCCAGGACAAACAGAAATGCTTTTAATTCAAAACCAGCACTGGTAACTGCATGAATCGT
>CAIJYR010000129.1 GCA_903824965.1 uncultured Thiotrichales bacterium | reverse complement strand
GCTTTGCAGGAACTACCCCAGGCAACATCTACTCCCGTTTTACCAACCCCACCGTTCGCACCTTCGAAGAACGTCTAGCAAGCCTGGAAGGGGGAGAAGCCTGTGTTGCAACTGCCTCCGGTATGGCCGCTATTCTCTCGACCTGCATGGGATTGCTCCACGCAGGCGATCACATCCTCGCATCCCGCAGTATCTTCGGATCAACCGTCTTGCTGTTTTCTAACATTCTGGCTCGCTTCGGCATAGAAATCAGTTTCGTGCCCCTCACCGACATCGCTGCATGGCAAGCAGCCATACGTCCCAATACCCGTCTATTGTTCCTAGAAACCCCCTCCAACCCGCTCTGCGAAATCGCCGACATCGCAGCCTTGGCAGCACTCGCCCATACCCACGGCGCTTGGCTCGCAGTCGACAATGCCTTTTGCACACCCGTCCTACAACGCCCCCTCGAACTCGGTGCCGATTTGGTCATCCACTCAGCAACCAAATACCTAGACGGACAAGGACGCTGCCTAGGCGGGGCCGTGGTGGGCAATCGTACCTTGGTCAAAGAGGGCGTCTACGGCTTCGTGCGCACCGCCGGGCCTAGCATGAGTCCCTTTAACGCCTGGGTGTTCCTCAAGGGACTCGAAACCCTTGGGGTACGAATGAAAGCCCATTGCGCCTCTGCGGAACGTTTGGCCCATTGGTTGGTAGAACAACCCGCAGTCTCTCGTGTGTATTACCCAGGACTGACGGCCCATCCCCAACACGCCCTCGCTGCGCGTCAACAAAAAGCTTTTGGTGCCATTCTCTCCTTTGAGGTACACGGAGGACAAGAAAGCGCCTGGCGCTTGATCGATGCTGTGCGCCTTTGTTCCATCACAGCGAACCTAGGGGATACCAAAAGCACCATCACCCATCCCGCAACAACCACCCATGGTCGCTTAACACCTGAGGCACGCGCAACGGCTGGCATAACAGAAGGATTGGTACGTATTTCGGTGGGTCTCGAAGAGGTGCGCGATCTACAAGCAGATTTGCAACAGGGACTAACAGCGGCGTGTTCTTAACGCTTGACTCATCTTTGGGACAACTTGTATGTGGCTGGTCATTCTTTTGTTCGGCTCCAATATCTTGATGACGATAGCTTGGTATAATCACCTCAAATACCCTGATATCAGTATAATCCATGCGATTGTCATCAGTTGGCTCATCGCCTTTTTTGAATATTGTCTTGCAGTGCCTGCCAATCGTATCGGATATTTCCAATATGGATTTACAGGAGCACAGTTAAAAATTATGCAGGAAGTCATCACGCTGCTGGTTTTTGCTGTGTTTTCAGTCACCGTGCTAGGGGAAGCGTTGCGTTGGAATTATTTTGCGGCCTTTGTCTGTATGGTGGGAGCGGTATTCTTTATTTTCTTAGAATAAAAGGATTCGGATCCTCTGGCACCCTAAAGCGCCACTGCCCAAAGGACTCAGCAACCACGATTCCCCAGCGGGCACAAAGGCAGACAGCAAAGACAACGTCAGAGAATCCCGATAGCACAGATCCAACAAACAATGACCATGTGAGCCATGCGCTGTGTGGTGCGTATCCAAATCGACGGATCGAGCTACCCAAGTGGCAGGCAGGTCAGACAGCCCACGCAGATAGGCAACGCAGCAGGGCGATGGGCTGTCTATCTGCAACAGCACCGATTCGATGGGGTCGATAGCGTCGATGCGGTTGCCAAGATCAATGGCGTCCCTGGGTGGGCAAAGACGGGTACGTTCCACGACCGTGACGCTCGATCGAACACCGAACGCAGCCGTTCGGTGTAGAATGCTCGCTACAAACGGGGCATCGGTGAGGATGGCGATGTTTGTCAGCGGAGGCACAACTGCGATCGGATCCAGCGGTATCGCCTGAAACCAATCGAGGGGATGGGCCTCAAACCATTCCCCGGGCAGGAGGCGCTTGGTTTGGTCGGGATCTTCCAGAACGATCGTGCCATCCAGGGGTGTCCGAGTGGCTGGGATGTGTGCCATGGGAATCGCATGCCAGCGCGGTGAACAACCCGCATAGGGCCGCCCCCCCGCAGCCATCACCCCCACGGCAGCCACTTGCCAAGGCACCCGGAGTTCTACCCACCAAAGGTCGTTCGGGCCTCGGCGTATTTTGATCCCCTGTGTGCCGAAACGTGCCCCCTGGATCGCCGCCAAAAACCCCAGGAGCGCCCGCACATTGGGAAAAAGTCCGCCGCTGTGGGGCATGACTTCCACCACCGTGCCGATTGCCGTCGGATCGCGAGGCAGTGGCGCAAGCGTAACAGGGGCCAGTGGTAAAACCCGAAAGTCCCGATCGAGGTGATCAACCGCGCTGCGGGTTGACATAGCCATAAGCCATGGAAGGGTAGGGGAGTGCTGCTCGTTTTAGTGCGGTTCGTGCCGTCGCTTCGCCAATACGATGGCCTCATCCACGACTTGCTTGACTTGTTCGTGCAATTGTTCAAGCTCTCCGTCACCGATTCTGGAAGCCAAGTCAATGTAGTGGCGAATATAGCGCGGTGGCAAATGGTTCAAGGCGATGCAGGCAATGTCTTCTATGCAGTCTTGATCCATAGGTTCGTTACGCTCTTTCTTGACGATCAGGATTCTTTCAAAAACCAGTTGTTCGTAAAAATTATGAACCGAATTGAACATTGCAAACCCCTCTGGACAATCATAGAGTCGATGGAAAGGATCAGGGCAAAGCAGTGGCGCTCGAAGAAACCTAGCGGTTGACGGTGTTCTGTGTCTGATGCAGTATCCACCATTGTAATACAGAAAAGAACGCCAAAAGGCAAGCCAACACGTAACCTACTCGAAAGATTGGCCTATTGCCAGTCCCCTGGAGAGCACGCAGAGTGAAGAAACGAGGTCTTGGCCGAGGTTTGGATGTACTGCTGGGTGTGGTAAACCACGCTCGCGAGCAGGGTGCAGGCATGTCGTCGGCGTTCCCAGAGGGATCGGACGCTACACCAGAAAACCCCCAGGCTGCACCGGAATCTCGATTGCGTCAAATCGCCGTCGACCGTATCCAGCGCGGCCGCTACCAGCCACGCCTAGAGGTGCGCCCAGAGACCCTAGAAGACTTGGCAGCCTCAATTCGTGTACAAGGGGTCATCCAACCGGTGGTGTTGCGCCCGATCGGGGATCATCGGTACGAACTGCTCGCGGGCGAACGTCGTTGGCGTGCTTCCCAACTCGCAGGGCTGACCGAGATTCCAGCAGTCATTCGTGAGGTGTCAGACATTGCAGCACTTGCCATTGCACTGATTGAAAACATCCAGCGCGAAAATCTCAATCCAGTAGAAGAAGCTAGGGCGCTACAACGTCTTGTGGAAGAGTTCGAGCTGACCCACGAAGAGGCTGCCCAAGCGGTGGGTCGTTCCCGCACGTCGGTGAGCAATCTCCTGCGTCTGTTGTCTCTCCAGCCCGAAGTCCGGGCGATGCTAGAGAACGGAGATCTAGAGATGGGCCACGCACGAGCCTTGCTTGCCCTAGAAGCCCGAGAACACCAGATCGATGCAGCACGTACCGTCACAGGCCAAGGGCTGTCTGTACGTGAGACCGAAATGCTGGTGCGTGCATTGCTCACACCCACTCCTGCGTCCGCAGAAAAATCGACGACCGATCAAACCCGTGGCGATCCCAACATCCGCCGCCTCCAAGAGGAATTGGCAGAACGTCTCGGTGCGTCCGTGGCCTTTCACCATGGGGCACGCGGCAAGGGAAGAGTAATAATTCAATACAACAGCCTAGATGAATTGGATGGCATCCTCGCACACATCAAATAATCTTCTGTAGACAGCTAGGCAGCGGACAGCAAATCCTTAGTCTCTTCGTCGAGATCGGACAAATCGTCCGAGTTGAGTCCTAGCAATTCAATAACATCAAAACCGATCCGTTCCCACATCGTGTCCGCAGTCGCGTGATAGTAACTGTGGTTAAGGTGTGTAGAGAGGGCCAGCAATCCCACGTGCTTGGCAAGTTGGATACGGTCTGCTGGCTCTTTTAGGAGATGTTCATCGTGGTGGTTCAGAATGACCTCTCGCGTTTCTTCTGGCAGAGACCAAGAACGAGCCACGATATACCCCACCACTGCATGATTCGTCCCCAATTCACGCTCTTCTATGGAAAGGATCGACTCCTCCGCGACGTGACTGGCATCGTACAATTTGGCGGCTTGCTCGAATTTTTGCATGAGCATCGGGATGCCACAATGATGAAATAATCCCAACAAATAGCCCTGATCGCTTGACAGTACCTGTAAGCGTTGCCCCAAAAAGGCACAGATCACAGCGACATTGGTAGCGTTGTCCCAGAAGCGATTCAGTTGGACAGATTTTCCTTTTCCAGACAATGCCATCCGCAGTGAAAGGCCAGTAATCAAGCTGATAGCATTGTCCATTCCCAAGGACATGACCGCTTGCGGTATCGAAGTGATTTTTTGACGCATCGCAAAAGCAGGCGAATTGGCGGCACGGAGCATCGCGGCAGCCAGCCCAACATCTTTGCTCACCTCATTGCCTATTTTACGCAAATCTGGAAATTCTTTTTGTTTCTCGGTGAGAACCGTGCGCAACACAGTCGGTTGGGGCGGAATGTTGATGCCTTTCAAAAGTCCTTCGACGGCACTTTCGTTGAGTGTTTCGATTGCCATGCTACAAATTACCTCATACGGAGAAATGTTCTTGTTAATACTGCCGCACGTCAGGGGCACGTCAGGGGCACGTCAGGGGCACGTCAGGGGCACGTCAGGGGCACGTCAGGGGCACGTCAGGGGCACGTCAGGGGCT
>CAIJYR010000128.1 GCA_903824965.1 uncultured Thiotrichales bacterium | reverse complement strand
GATTCATGCAGTTACCAGTGCTGGTTTTGAATTAAAAGCATTTCTGTTTGTCCTGGCTCACAGCTTTCAATTCGCAGCCTGAAATATCATATTTCTTATGCGGTCTTCGTCGCCTGATAGGTGGCAACTTGGGTTACCTAATAGAGCAATCTGCGTACTCCCTGGGTACTCCGCTTGGATAAACGGAATCACGCGGCGGGATAGGTTCTCATCCAATAGTAGTTTCATGGTGCCCTGAGATACTCAATGCGCCGCTCTCTATCTGCAGCAAAACGTAAGCAAGCCTGAACATCCTCCTTAGTCAGTTCTGGAAAGTCTTCAACGATGTCATCGGCAGACATGCCAGAAGCGAGGTATTCAAGCACATCGGAAACGGTTATCCTCAATCCGCGAATACAAGGCTTACCGCCGCGCTTGCCAGGCTCAATGGTGATAATGTCGTGGTAGTTCATTTCATTTGCTCCAGTTAGTATTTCTAATTCGCTGATGGCCTCACTCCACCAAGCCGAAGAATGTGGTCGGTAATCTTTTGCATGGGTTCGCGTAGTCGCTCAATGTCGAGCACGATATAGCCAGCGGTTACATCACCAGCATCTTTGTGGTTCAACAGTCGCTTGAGCACGTAGGCAGGAATATCTAGGGATTCCGCAACGGTGATGAAGGTACGCCGCAGGTCATGGACGGTGAACTGAACGCCACTCGCTTTGATGACCTTCGCCATTTGTGCCCGTGGCTCCACGATATAGCCTCCAGCGCCAGAGCTTGGGAACACGTACTCCGATTGTCCGAGAAGGTACCCCTTGCGTCGTGTGAACAAGTCCAGCAGGTAATCGGAGAGGGGAAGGGTATGGTCACAGTGGTTCTTTGGGTCACGGATGGTGCAGGTCTTCCCGATCAAGTCCACGTTCGACCAGGCCAGGGTAGCCGCTTCATTGCGCCGCAATCCGGTCAATAGGATCAGCAGCAGGTAATCCCGCAGGGTTGGATTCGACAGTGCCATCACGCCAGCAAACCATGCTGGCAATTCATGCGGCTTGATGACCGTCTGGCGACGTTCCACACGGTACCAGGCACGGGTCTGGCTCAATCGCTGTACCGGATTCTCGGTGACCAGTGAGTGCCCTTGGGTGTCCTCATACTGCCCCTCTGCGAAGTTAAACAGGGCACGTAGGACACGCATGGATAGGTTTGCCCATGCCTCGCCGTTCTGCTCTCCGAGCTTGGCGTGTCGTTTCCCGATCATGTCCTTGGTGATGCCCAGGATGGGCTTGGATCGCCAATCGACAAAAGAGAGTTTCATGACACCCTCATAGTCCTTGAGGGTTTTTGGCTTCAGCTCCTTTCGGGCCTTGAGGTAGTCATGGAATACATCTCCCAGGGTAACGGCTTTTAGCAAGGCTTCCTTCTTGTCGGCCACTGGGTCATGGCCTGCCGCGATACTGTTGGCCAGCTTGTGGGCCTCCCTTCGTGCTTGTACGGCGGTGAACTCCTCGCCGTAGCGTCCGATGGTGATCCGTTTCACCTTACCCGCCACACGCTTTTCGATGAAGAAGGTTTTGACCCCTGAAGGGAACACCTTCACGCCGAAGCCACGGATCTCGTCATCGCGGTAGAAGGTCGCTGTGGTGTCGGGTAAGGAGAGCTTGTCGATGGTAGACTTTGTCAGTTTCATGGAGCATGGTAGTCCTATGGTAGACGGGAAGGATAGAACACCTTCAGGCACCGTAGGGCTAGTATGGCTCCTAACTGACTGAGGAGCGAGGCGTGTTAGGGGTTCTTCAAACTGGGTAGGGGAGCTTCTAGGTGGCGTTTTTCTAATTCGTAATCAGTAGGTCGGAGGTTCGATTCCTCTCTCCGGCACCAATATAAACAACGGGTTACGCGATGAAAAGCGTAGCCCGTTTTTGTTTCATACGGATTGTGTGGGTTTGTAGTGCATCGGGTAGTGCACTGAAATCGTTGCTAGGGATGACGCAGGATGGTGTATGCTGCACATACCTTAGCATAAGGTGGGATACTACCGTTCATTCGTTACCCTCAGCACCCCCGTTCAGCACGCGGGTATCACCCGATGATCGGAGGGGTAAGTCATGGCAACCGTGTTCTAGGGAGGTTATCGTAATGGCTAGGCCAATCAAAGAAACCCCGATATTGAAGGGGAAAGATGCACGCAGATTTGAGCGTGCACTCAAGGAAAACGAGAAGAAATCAATATCATCGGAGGAACGGAAGCGTATTCATGACGCATGGCAGCAGTTTGAGGTTGTCGTAAGAAAAGATGGGTAAGATTTCTGTGTTACGCCTTGAGGTTGATGACGAACGGCAGCCATTCGATTGCGGCGATCCTGACCTCAATGAGTTCTTTGAGATCGACTCACGCAAGAGTAGCTTGGAACTGTTGTCAGTCACTTACGTAGTACAGAAAGAAGGGCATTTGGTTGCATTCTTCAGTGTTTCCAATGACTCACTAAAAAGGGAAGAGGTTGGGCGTGAACCTTTGAAACGCGCCACTCATCGTATGCCAAAACAAAAGCGATACAAGAGCCTACCAGCCGTAAAGGTCGGTCGTTTCGCAGTAGCCAAAGAGGAACAGTCTTGCGGTTTGGGTCGGCGCATTCTTGATTTTATTAAGGCATGGTTTACCGTAGGAAATAAAACGGGATGTCGGTTTATTATTGTTGATGCCTATAAAAAATCAACAGGGTTTTACCTTAGAAATGGTTTTTCCTTCTTGTCTGAGAAGGATAAAGACGACGAAACCAGATTGATGTACTTCGACCTTATTCTGGCGATTAACAAGGACGATGTTCCTGCTTGAATAGCGGCTAGAGGTCATGAAAACCGCACTGCTGAACGCTGAAGTATCCAGGTGGATCATTGGCCTCTTATTATTCCTAGCTCAGGTGGTGTTGTTTGCTGCACTCGTTAAAATCCTGCATTAACGGCATGACTCAACTCTCTCTTGAGCGTGTCCTTGGCCTGCGGCTGCATGGCCTTCTGAGCGCCGTAAACGGGTCTGCTTGCCGCGTGACTGCCTAGGCTGTATGTTTGGGTGGGTACAGGCCGTAAGCAGCACCCGTGATGGTTTTGGCTCAGGCACAGGACGTGGTGGGAGGGGCAAAACGCAAACTCAGGGCTAGGACTAGATCGGGCCTCACATTGTTTGCTGCATTGGTAAAAGTGTTTCACTGACAACCAGAGGATACATGAGATGTCTTCCAACGACTCATATAACCAGAATTATGGTGTGCCTGGTGTTGTCTATATTCTGAAAAATGAGTTTTTTCGGAAAGATTGCATCAAAATCGGGTGCAGTAGTCGGTCTGGTGAGATACGCGCAAAAGAACTGAACAAAGAAGCCAGTACAGGAACGCCTGCTATGTATCGGTGTGTTTTTCAGTATAGAACTAAGGATTGTGGGCGTGCGGAGCAAGAAGTATTCCGAATACTGGCTCCGTATCGTAGAGGAAAACGGAATCAGGAGTTCTTTGAATTTCCTATTAAAGACGCCAAGAAGATTATTACGCAGGTCTGTAGGGAACCCAAGTTGCCACCTATCAGGCGACGAAGACCGCATAAGAAATATGATATTTCAGGCTGCGAATTGAAAGCTGTG
>CAIJYR010000127.1 GCA_903824965.1 uncultured Thiotrichales bacterium | reverse complement strand
TCTCGTCCATTTTACTTCCCCATCGGCAACCAATAGATTGATTACTATAAGGCTACATTAATCCATTACCTCTTGGAAGGATTCTGATGGTGGTCATAGGTGGCAACTTGGGTTAGATAAGATAACTCAACTTATCATCAAAGGTAGCACGTACCTTGGCATTTTGTTTCTCGTACCAAGTTTGGATCTCATTTCGTCCGTTGGTATTACGGTAGCACAAAATTTCCCAGAGTGGAGATGCAGGTTGCACGATAACCCCCATTTCTTACGGATGCTTTTGACGGTAGGATCAAACCCCTTCTCCGATGAATCGGGGGAGGGGCTGGGGGAGACAGGGCGGTGTGATCTTTTATATTGATCTTTTGTCTTGATCTTAGAAATCTTGATAAAAGAACATCAAATACAGAATCAAGATCAAGTCAAAACCAGCACACTCCCCTCCCCAACCCCTCCCCTTCGTGGAGGGGCAAGCTGAAAGTCAACAGCACGTTGCACCTCGCGCACAAAGCACTCGCCCCGATCAACGTAATTGCGAAACATGTCAAAGCTCGCACAAGCAGGCGAAAGTAGCACATTATCTCCCGTCTGTGCCAACGCCTGTGCTTGTTCTACGGCTGTACGCAAATCAGGTGCGTCCAAAAGCGGCGCAACGCCCGTCAGGGCTGTGCGGATCTTGTGTGCGTCTTCTCCTATCAAGATCACCGCACGCGCTTTGTCCTCAAGCGCCGCACGCAGGGGCGTAAAATCCTGCCCCTTGCCCTGCCCTCCCAGGATCACAAGGAGCGGCCCGGAAAGCCCTCGGCAAGCGGCTTCGGTCGCGCCCACATTGGTACCCTTAGAGTCGTTATACCAGGTAATGCCGCCCGATGCTGCTACGAATTGACAGCGGTGGGGCAAGCCTGCGAACGTACGCAACGTTTCTACACAGGCTGCCATCGGCACTCCGGTGGCCTCCGCAAGCGCAAGGGCCGCAAGTGCGTTGGCCAAATTATGACGACCTGGGATGCGAACCTCGGAGCACGCGAGGATGGGTGTCTCCCCTCGGACAATCCACTGCCCCGAACGTACCCCATAATCCCCCGCACTGCGCGGTTCTCCCAAGGTGAAGCGGCACGTCGATCGTGCTGGGTCGGCCATGGCCTCAACCAGGGGATCATCGGCATTGACCACCATCGTCCCGCTGCCCCGATAGATCCGCTGCTTTAGGCTGGCATAGTGTGCCATTGTGCCATGGCGATCCAGATGATCGGAACTAAGGTTGAGTACCACGGCTGCCTGTGCATGCAGGGTGTGGGTGGTTTCCAGTTGAAAACTGGATAGCTCCAGGACATACAGCTCCGCTGTCGGCCCTCCCAATAGATCGAGCGCAGGCGTGCCAAGATTGCCACCCACCGCGACACGATGACCCGCTTGACGGGCCATCTCTCCGACCAGCGTGGTGACGGTGCTTTTGCCGTTCGATCCTGTGATCGCAATGATCGGCGCTTGTACCCTGCGGGCAAACAGTTCGATGTCCCCTAGCACAGGGATGCCCCGTGCCATGGCTGCTGCGATCACAGGCTCCGAGAGCGGCACGCCAGGACTCACGACCACTTGTTCAACGCGATCGAACATCAGCGACGGGATTGCATCCATCGTTCCGAGAAACACGCGGACATCGGGGCATTCTTTGTGCAACTGTCCGAGCATCGGCGGGTTTTGGCGTGTGTCTGTCACCACGAAGGGGATGGCGTTGCGTGCCAAGAAGCGTGCACAAGACAACCCCGTGTTACCGAGGCCCACCACCAGCGTAAAGCATTTTTCCGGTATATCGTTGATCATAGGTGGCTGTTAGGTGGCTGTTGGTTGTTCCAAGCGTTTGATCATCGTGAGGGTGTAACCATTGCACTGGCCATCAAGTATGTCAACAGGAACCTCCTCAGCGCATGTGTGGGGGGACGGTGCATTGAGGGTCGGATGTATCAGAGAAAAATGATATCAGGTATTGACAAACAAGATCATATAGTCGTAGGGTATCACGATGTTCTGATAACAGAGTATCGCGATACCACCTATTGACAAATGACACGTGCAAGCATAACGTATCAATGTTCTCTGATAACAGAGAGTCATGATACTTACTGTAACGAGGAGGTTGTATGTTACTACCACCAGACTGTGAAGATTTTAAATATCCGACAGAGGTAGTGCCACACTACGGACAGGCCGCAAAAGAGAGGAAGCGTTGGCCTCGCTGGGAGTTCGAGTGTCACGCTGCACGCCTGCTCTTGGAGGGGAACAGCGTTGGTTTGTTCGGTTTGCGGCGGATCGGAAAATCAAGCTCAATGGAGGGTGTTACGGAATTGCTCCGCAAAGCATCCGTCATTCCGATTACGATTGAATTGCAAGGATCCAATTGTATTGAGGATCTGGTCAGCGAATTGGTGAATGCATGCGAACGGCAGAGAGAGCCAACGATCGCTAATAACATCCGAGGCATCTTTACAGACACAATGATCAGACTGCCCGCGACGGTAATCAATACTCTCCGTATCAGAACGGGTGGCGCGGCTAATGCGCAGGCTAAACAAGCCACCCCAAGGGATGTATTTGATTTCTTGCAGACTATTCTCGGATCTATCGCAGAAAGACTCCGTAAAAGCGAACAAAAAATCGTCCTGATTCTCGACGAATTGCCATTCTTTTGCCAAAATCTCCACCAACATAGTGATGCAAAGGCTGGAGACATCACTGCTTTTCTCGCAGAACTGCGCCGTTGGCGGAGTGCTGGTTTGCCAATGTTGATAGGAGGATCTATCGGTGTTCACCGATTAGAACGGGATCTCGGCATTGATCCAAACCTATTGGGCGATCTCAATTATGATCAGTTGCACACACTGGAAAAAGAAGAAGCAGCAGCAATGACCGACGCCTTGGCTAAGGGTTGTCAATTCTCTTTCTGGACGCCAGACTATACCACAGTCATCCTAGACACAGTACCTGCTGCTTACCCCGCTTTTTTCCACAAAATCTTTCTTGAACTGCGTAAAGAAGCAAGACTCCAAAAACTGAGCGTTGAAAAGACCAAAACCATCGCAGTCGCAACCACGGAAGAAGTGCTACAAAAAAACTTCTTTCCTCAGTTCGATCACCGTTTGCGCTACTACGAAAAGGGTGATGCGGATGTCGCTAAGACATTATTCCGCACGTTGTCAAAAAACAATGAAGATATTGAGGCGAAAGTTCTAGGAAAAGCGTTTCCAAAAGACTGGACGTTGGAACAAAGATCCAGGATCTTAAGCGCACTGATCCAAGACGATTTTCTTAAGAAACCATCCAAAAACCAGTATTCCTTTGCCACCCCACTCGTGTCTATGTGGTGGTCTGAGCAGAATTCGCTCATCTAATTGAGATTGCCCATGCCCTCCTTAACATCCCGCATCACCTCGCCTCGGATCGATGTCTTTAATCCTCGCCGACTGTCTGACCAACAGATCGATGCCATCGCAACGGGTCGAGAAGACCTATTGAACGAATTGATCACCATCATCAAAGAGAATACAGCAGGAGGTACAATCCAACACATGGCTTTTGTGGCACCACGAGGATATGGAAAGAGCTTTCTTCTGCGTCAACTCCGAAGGAAAGTGGAACAACTGACAGAGGAAGGCTATCCCGTTGCATTTGCCCATCTTCCAGAAGAAACGCCTAATATCACCTCGGTTGCGAGGCTCATCGACGAAATCAGGCGCTTCACCAAAGGCGACCTGACCGGAGGTATCGGCCATTTCCGCGACGAGGCACACAATGCACTGGATGAAGCATTAGAGGGTCTGAATGCCGTCCTAGATGATCGCTTCGGTCAAGGGAAAGGTCTGGTGGTGGCAGCGATTGAGAACTTCGACGAACTGCTGGCCAAATGGATACGCAAGGCGGCTCAGGCCGCCAAACGCCGTGATCCTGCAAAACCAACAGTGGAAAAACTACCCAAAGGCGTAAAGTCAGAAGACGCAACGGTGGAACTCGCGCTTCGGGGGGTATTGGCCATGCCAGGTAACCGCCTCATGTTGGCGATCAGCGCCACCCGCAACATTCGCAATGACCATCCGGATCACCCCCTGTTCCAATGGGTGCTGGAAAGGAGATTGGATCCCTGGAATGAACGGGAGGTTTTGGAATATGCCCTGCGTCGGCGTAGATTGGCGAGAGGCGAAGACGCTGCACTCTCAGACAACGAACAGAGGCAATTAAAGGCGCTCGCGCAGTTTACCAGTGGTGCCCCGCGCATGATCGCGGTGCTGGTGGATCACCTGTTGGAGCAGGATCTGGAGCACGCGACACTCAATCTCGCGGCGCTCGTTGACGAACTGACGCCCTATTATAAACACCGATTTGAAGACTTGAGCGACGAATGCCAAGAGGTTTTTGACGCACTCCTGCGCGGCGGTGAGCCTGCCTCCCAGACAGAGATTGCCAAACGCTTCGCAGAACAAAACTTAGGCCAGAATACCATCTCCGAGTCCTTCAAGAAGCTCCTAGAAGAGCGTTTGGTCACGGGCGACAAGGAAAGAGGGGGCAATAAAAGGGGTACTTTATACCGTGCCACCGATCGATTGATGGCTTATTGGTATAAACAGCGCCAAATCATCGGTCATGACCCCGCAAAATCCGGCGTCAGCCATTTCGAGGAGGCGGTAGAACTGTTGCTGGCCTGGTTCACACGCGATGAGCTAAGGAACGAGGCCCATCAGTTCGCCCGTGCAGGGAGGCGGGACGAGGCCGCCACCTTGATGCGTATCAGTCGTGAGGGACTCGATACTGGAGTCCAGTGGAATCCTAAAGTAGTACGCAAACATCTCACGTTTGGCCTTATTCTGCATCTGGAACTTTTGTTGAGAGTATTGGAGCCAGCCGATCAACCCGCTAGCCGCGCCATCCTTCAGGCACTGCAATCTGGGGTTTCGATAGAACTCATAGATCGCCTAGAGCAGAAGTCGAGATCAGAAACAGGACGACGTAAAGTGTTTTTTCTCTGTGCACTGGCCGTGGCCCATGCACTACAGAATAGAAGTATGGATTTGAGAAACGATCATGCTGTGGCCATATTGATCGAGGCGCTGCAAGTCGCAGAAACAGATATGGATGCCGATGCGATTGTCATAGCACAAAGTTTTTCTATTGTTGTACAGGCCAATGCATTTGGAGATATACATGCAGTTATCCGTGAAGCCAAACGCATTGAATACGATTATTTATCGACACCTGAAGCACGGCTTATTGTAAATTACGCAAAGTCTTGGTTAAATTGGTATGATGAAGACTATGCATCATCTCTTCATAAAGCCACAGAGATGCATGCATTAGCACAAGAACTCGATCTTCCTGCGTGGAGCGGGCGTGCTTTACAGAGAACAGCTTACGCACTCGAACGCTTGGGACAGAACGAGAATGCTCTTGCACAAGCACAACAGGCGGTTGAAGTCTTACGACTTTGTCAGGATACTAAGAGAGAAGCAGAAATGCTAGGGATGGTTTCCTGGTTGTGCATCAAACTGGGGCGCTATCAAGAATCTCTAGGAACAGCTGGGCGGTTAGCACAGTATGCAATTACTGAGAAAGATTTTAGTACTGCATCGTCTGCGCTTACTCGTCAGAGCGATTGCCTGAATCAACTGCAACGTTATGAAGAGGCCATGGTTGTCGCCCAAAAAGCCATAGATCTCGCCAGAATGGCCTATGATTTCGAGAAAGAAGCCTGGGCTTTGTACAATGTAGGAAGTGCCATAGACTATCTGAATCGCAGAGATGAGGCTGTTGATATGTTGCGCCAATCTCTTGAACTTAATACGGGTGATAAAATCAGGTACAGAACATTGGGCTTACTGGGCTACTGCCTGGGAATGATAGGAAAACACAAGGAAAGTATCGATGTTTTGGCAGAGGCAGCGACACTAGCCAACCAACAGGGATATACTGAAAGTCTGCCTAATACACTAAAGAACCTGCTTATTTATTCAAACCGCATGCCGCACGATGCCGATTTCACCGTCTCCGGCCCAAAAATCCTGATGGCTTTTTCGGAATTGGCCAAAGTGGATGCAGCCGAGGCAGTGAACTTTGTGGCTGTTGCTTGGCGTGCGGCCGCTGCACTGGGTCAACAAGAAGCATTCAGGACAGTGCTTCAAGATATCGGGTTAAAGATGGTCGTTGAACCCGATCAGGCGAAGCAATTTGCAAGGGCGCTGGTTCAACTGGCTGAAGCCAGCGATCGTGCCCAAGGCTATGCCACTATTGTTACGGTGCTGAGCGCCTTAGCAAAGGTTGAGAATGCCACCACCACGGAGGGCTACCGTGATCTCATCCGCGCCCTTACAGTGCGACTGGATGATCCTGGCCTGCTACGTGACCTTGCCGATTTCCTGGAAGAGCAAGACAGTCAGGCACACGCAGCATCGATTGCCGCACTCCGTGGCCACAGTCTCTCCCTAGAAAGTGGCGGTGACGCGACCGCCATGGAACGAGTTGATCCTGATCTGGGTCGATTATTCCGATCCATGAAAGAGATCGGCTACCTCCCCACGCATTGGCCACATGCGAAAGACCCCGATTTGGCAGTACGGCCTTGCGTGGTCGCGCCGTTCGATGTCACCCATTTTGCGGGACTACCGCTCGCATCAGCATCCGAAGAAGTCATCGCCCGATTCGATAAGAGTGCGCCCACACTCGGTATCGCCAACCTCGAAGCATTCGATAGCACGGAGCTTCGCACGGCTGCCCTCCCCTTCCTGCCATGTGCCCAGTTGCTTCTTTTGCCTCATCGGAGCAGTGGAGTGGCAGTCCCCTTTGTTCTTCATCATGATGAAATGGTATTGGCTGCTCGTCAGCATGAGTGGCTGTACGGATTGATGACCAGACATGCACCGTTCGACTGGTTGAAGGAGGATACAGCCAATAATGAGGTTTTATTCACTTACGTCCGATTCTTTTCTGCTGTCATCGTCAGTAGCGCAGGGGGCTTCCGCTTCATCAGCCAATCCAAGGATATTCCTTGGTTGCCAGACGCATCGGAAGCCGACAAGGAAAAGATAGGTGCTCAGGTAGAACCCATGAGGCGACTGAAGAATACAGGCGGGTTTGCTATAGTACAGGCAACGGTTCTCTTTAAGAACGACTTACTCCGTACTTCGGTACGGGTTCAGCCAGATGGCACGATGGAACCAACGGACGAAGGATTGCTGGCTGAAAATCTGCCAATCGTATTCGGGCGTGAGGTGGAATTGGTGGTCACAGGATAACCGTGAATCAATGTGCCCCTCCCCGAATCATCGGGGAGGGATTTAATACAAAGGCAACAGCATCATCCGTCCATGCCCTGAATCGGTACATAGCCCAATATCAACCATTTTGTGCCGTGCGAAGAAAACCGTATCTGTACCCTACCCGTGACACCATCTCCCTCCATTTGTAGGATAACGCCCTCACCAAAATGAGGGTGGCGTACCCGTTGTCCACAGCGCAACGGTGCTGCTGATCCAGGGGTCGGTGCAGGTGCAGAGGGTGGCAAGATCACTGGCTGTGGCACCACTGTCGGCATTGCTGGTACGTTGGGTGCGTTTGGTTTCGGAACTGCCGTCGGTGTCGGCAAGACGACCGATTTCGGCGTAGGCGTCCATGAAGGAGCAGCCGTGCGCGGTTGTGGATACGGACCCGGTCGGGTCACGTTTCCACGCATACGCACCTCTTTGATCAAATGACCCGGAATCTCGCGCAAAAAACGAGAGGGCATACAAGGACGATACGACCCATACAAACGTCGTTGCTCAGCATAGCTCAAGAACAATTGCTGCTCGGCACGGGTCATGCCCACATAACAAAGCCGCCGTTCTTCCTCTAGGCGTGTTGGATTTTCGATGCTGCGGGCCGTTGGAAAGAGATCCTCCTCCATACCGACCATGAACACCCACGGAAACTCCAACCCTTTGGCCGCGTGGAGGGTCATCAGCTGCACGGCCCCGACCTCCCCCCCTGGTTCTGTCTCTCCTGCGCCGAGCGCCGTCTCAGAAAGAAAACGAACCAGTTGCTGATCGGGTTCGCCATCGTGCTGGGCATACTCACGGGCGGCGTTGACGAGTTCGGCCAGGTTTTCTTCTCTTGCCTCTGCCGTCAGACGATCTTCTTTCTGGTAATACTCAACAAGACCCACCCGTTTGATCACATGCTGCACCGTTTCGTGGATCTCCATTGCCGCTGTGGTCTCTGCCAAACCCTCAATGAGTTTGAGAAAACCAAGCACCGCATGGGCTGCACGCGCAGCCAGTTGCTGTTGTGACAAAATCTGTTCGGCGGCCTTCCATAGACTGATCTCAGCGTGTCGGGCCAGAGCACGCAACTGTTCCATCGTGCGATCGCCAATGGCACGTGTGGGCGTGTTGACGACCCGCTCAAAAGCGGCATCATCGTCTCGGTTGGTCATTAACCGTAGGTAGGCTGTGGTGTCCTTCACTTCGGCGCGTTCATAGAAGCGCAAACCACCGTAGACCTGAAAAGGCACCGCAATACGAGACAATTCTTGTTCAAAAACACGCGATTGTGCATTCGATCGATAAAGAATTGCACAATCACTTGGCTTGCCACCGCGTGCGATCCGTTCCAGAATGCGGTCTCCCACAAACCGTGCCTCTTCCAGATCGTTGAACGCCTGGTAGAGCGACAATGGTTCTCCCACAGCCCCTGACGTCCACAATTGTTTTCCGAGGCGACCTTCATTATGGGAAATCAGGTGGTTGGCTGCTTCCAGAATGGTGGCCGTAGATCGATAATTTTGTTCTAGACGAAAGATTTTGGTATTGGGAAAATCCTGGCTCAATTTCTGGATGTTTTCGACGCGAGCACCGCGCCAACCGTAGATCGATTGATCATCGTCCCCCACGGCAAAGAGATGGCCCGATTCTCCGGCCAACAAACGCAGCCAGGCATATTGAAGCTGGTTGGTGTCTTGGAACTCATCGACCAGCAGGTGGCGAAACCTTCCGCGATAGTGATCCAGCAAGGCAGGATGATCACGAAGCGTTTCGTGGGCACGCAACAACAATTCTGAGAAATCGACCAGCCCCCCGCGTTCACAGATTTGTTCATAGGCGAGGTAGACCTGCGCAACGGCTCGTTCGTAAGGATTATGGGGGTCTACCTGAAGGTGACGCGCTCGCCGCCCTTCGTCCTTATGGCCGTTGATGAAAGAGGCTACTTGGCGGGGGGCGAATTTCGTATCATCCAACCCCAAATCACGCACAATGCGCCGTATCTGACGCACTTGATCGTCGCTGTCGAGCACATGGAAGCCCTGCGGCAGAGAGGCTTCTCGCCAGTGCAACCGCAACAAACGATGACACAGGCCATGGAACGTGCCGACCCAACTCGCACCGCTGCCATGGCTTGCACAGAGCGTCTCGATGCGTCCTTGGACTTCCCGTGCTGCCTTGTTCGTGAAGGTCACGGCGAGAATGCCGTAGGGACTGGTAAAACCGCTCTCCAGCAGCCAAGCAATGCGGTGTGTTAAAACACGAGTCTTACCGCTACCGGCACCGGCCAGCACCAACACAGCGCCAGGCGGTGTGGAAACAGCGGCGCGTTGTTCATCATTCAAAGAATCCAACAGGTGATCAGGCATCAGGGGGCTTTTTAGGTTCAACGGTGGAGTTGTTCGGCGGCATCAAGGGTATTGCTGAGGAGGGTTGCGACCGTCATGGGGCCTACCCCCCCTGGGACTGGGGTAATCCACGCTGCGCGTGTACAGGCTGCTTCAAACACTACATCCCCCACCAGGCGACCATTGGGGTGACGGTTAATCCCTACATCGACCACGATGGCCCCAGGACGGATCCAAGAACCTTGGATCAGATGGGGGTGTCCCACGGCCACGATCAGAACCTCTGCGCGTGCAACCTGTTCGGGAAGATCGCGGGTTGCAATGTGGCAGACGGTCACGGTGCATTCGGCACGCAACAACTCCAACGCCATGGGTTTTCCCACCACGTTGGAGGCACCCACCACCACGGCCTCCTGTCCGCGCAGAACGACCCCCGTCGATTCCAGCAAGGTCATGACCCCCCGTGGCGTACAGGGGCGAAGCACAGGAATACCAAGCGCCAAACGTCCAAGATTGTAGGCGTGGAAACCATCCACGTCTTTGTCGGGGCGGATGCGCTCTACCACCTGTTCTTGATCGATCTGGGGTGGCAAGGGCTGCTGTACGAGGATTCCGTCTACCATGGGATCTTCGTTGAGCCGATCGATCAGGGACAACAGTTCGTCCGGCGAAACCTGTGCGGGGAGATCGTAGAAAAACGAATTGATGCCCGTTTCTAGGCAGGCGCGGCGCTTGTTGCGAACATAGATCTCAGACGCAGCATCGCGGCCAACGAGGATGACCGCAAGCCCGGGGGCACGCACGCCCGAGGCAAGGCGCTCCTGTACCCGCAAGCGTATGGTTTGCTGTATGTGGCTCGCAATGGCCTTGCCATCAAGCAGTTGGGCGGTCATGGTTGTCTCTACCTAAAATAGAAATCGGGATCCCAGTACGTTCCTGTAGTGCCTTAAGGAGTTCAATTGTGAGACTTTTCTGATCATCTAATGCTTTAGCGTCAACAGGGAAGCTGTTGATATCCATTTTAAGCGTTGAATCTCCGGAGAGGATTTGGATGAGTCTCTGTCTTATGACAGCAAGTTCCTTTTCTAAAACGGTATGACCTAGAGGAAGATAAATACCTTTCTTAATGTCCACATCGTCGAAGCAGTAACCGAGCGACTTTCCCATCTCAATTAACATCTTTGCTAATAAATCACCTTTTTTCTCATTCCACACTGGTAATTGATTTTGAAGATGGCTATCCTCACCCTGCGGGTAGCTACACAGACAGTCGAGATATCCCTTCCATGCAATCCTTATTTCTTTATACTTTTTCCTCGAAATTCGAGTTCGATAAGATTCAAAGCCTGAACATGATCGTACGAGAGACATGTTGCACGAGTTGCCATAAGCAACTTGAATATTTTAAGCTGTCTATCTCTTGTTGCATAGTATCGCTCAATCCACTTCTGTGCTTGAACAGCAAGTATTGGCGCAAGAAGAGTCACAGAGATCAGTGCCCAATCGCTTATCGTCATGTCAGCAGCCCTAAGCCAGCGGTGTTTTTTGAATTGATCCTGACAAAGTTTTTGTCTACTGGTTTCAGTTTCTCGCCGTTGAAATATTCTGAAATACCCAGTCTTCGTAATGCGACTTTGAAATATTCAGGTTGAAGCTCTATACCGATCGTCCCACGTCCGAGACGCTTAGCAACCGCACATGTCGTGAATGTTCCGGCAAAGGGGTCTAGCACTACGTCACCATGGTTGCTGCTCGCCATAATGATACGTTCTAACAATGCTTCTGGCTTCTGACTCGGGTGATCTTCGTATTCCGGCATTCTATAACGCACACGAGGAATATACCATGTATTGCCTGGCACCTTCGAGGAGCACATGGAGCGAAGCGTAGTGCGACGAGCCCCGCGTAGCCGTGAGGGCCGTACGTTTTGTCGATGTCCGCAGCCGTATCGCGGGCTGAGACAAAACGTAAGGCAACCGAGCACGGCGTAAAGCCATTTGT
>CAIJYR010000126.1 GCA_903824965.1 uncultured Thiotrichales bacterium | reverse complement strand
CCACAAATGGCTTTACGCCGTGCTCGGTTGCCTTACGTTTTGTCTCAGCCCGCGATACGGCTGCGGACATCGACAAAACGTACGGCCCTCACGGCTACGCGGGGCTCGTCGCACTACGCTTCGCTCCATGTGCTCCTCGCACGTTAGAATATTAACCCACTGAAAAAACGACATGAGCACGACCCCTCCTGATTACCGTGCCTTGATGACCAAGGCACTGCTGGAAATCAAAGAATTAAAATCACAACTGCAAGCGGCGCGGAAACGCGATGGGGAAGCCATTGCGATTGTGGGTGCGGCCTGTCGTTTTCCGGGGGGTGCCAATGATCTCGCGGCCTACTGGGATCTACTGGTCAAGGGTCGGGATGGCATTGTCGAGACGCCCCCAGAGCGTTGGTCCATGGACGACTATTACGACCCCGATGTGGATGCCCCCGGAAAGATCTGCTCTCGACTCGGTGGCTTTCTGGATCAGCCGGTCGGACACTTTGATGCTGCATTCTTTGGGATCTCGCCACGCGAGGCACAAAGCATGGATCCCCAGCAGCGGTTGTTGCTGGAACTCTGCTGGGAAGCCTTAGAACACGCCAATCTTGTGCCAGAAAAGCTCTTTCAGAGCAACAGCGGTGTTTTCATAGGTGTGAGCAGCCAAGACCACGCGACCCGCATCATCGGTGATGCACCCTCCACCGACATCGACGGTTACTACGGAACGGGCTGTGCACTCGCACCCATCGCGGGTCGTATTTCGTATATTTTCGGTTTTACGGGGCCGAGTTTTGTCGTTGATACCGCCTGTTCTTCGTCGCTTTTGTCGTTGCATTTGGCCTGCGAAAGCCTGCGTCGTCGAGAGTGTGATCTTGCCCTCGGTGGCGGGATTCAATTACTCACCCACCCTGGCATTTCGATTGCGTTCACCAAGGCGCACATGCTGTCGGTCGATGGTCGGTGTAAAACGTTCGACGCCGCTGCCAATGGCTATGTTCGCGGTGAGGGCGGTGGGATGGTGGTTCTAAAACGCCTGAGCGACGTAGGCGAGGGAGACACCATCCTTGCCCTGATCCGAGGTTCAGCCGTCAACCAAGACGGCCCAAGCGGTGGTCTCACGGTACCGAGCGGCCCCTCCCAAGAAGCCGTCGTGCGTCAGGCACTCGCCCGTGGAGGGGTCGATCCCGCCCACGTCAATTACATTGAAGCCCACGGCACCGGTACACCCCTTGGGGATCCCATCGAAGTGGGTGCCCTACAGGGTGTGTTTGGGAAGCACCGCACACAGCAAAGTCCCCTCTGGATCGGTGCGGTCAAGACCAACATCGGACACTTGGAAGCGGGTGCGGGCATTGCGAGTGTAATCAAATTGATGCTGTCGCTCCAACATAAAACGCTGGTACCACATTTGCATTTTAAAAATCCAAACCCCATGATCCCGTGGGGGCAAGTGCCGATTCGTGTTTCGACGAGTGCCGCCCCGTGGTTGCCCGTTGCACCGGAGGTGCCGCGCACAGCGGGGGTCAGTTCGTTTGGTTTCAGTGGTACCAATGTGCACTTGGTGATGAGTGAGGCACCTGCGACCGCTGCACCGCCATCGGTGGCCCCTGCTCTGCCTGTTCAACTGATCGTCTTGTCAGCCCGCGATGAAGCGGCCCTACATGCCTTGGCAGAACGCTACATCGCACGCCTCACGAACCTCGATGCGCGTGAATGGCCCGCAATGGCCCACACCGCCGCAGTGCACAGAACGCATTTTTCGCAGCGTTTGGCCGTTGCCGCCGCAACCCCCGAAGAAGCACGTACACGGCTCCTCGACCGAAGGGAGGCAGGTGCCGTGTGGCGCGGCATCGCACCAGAAGGACAGCACCCCAAGGTAGCTTTGCTGTTCAGTGGTCAAGGCTCGCAATACAGCGGTATGGGAGAGCCTCTTTACCGATCTGAACCGATTTTTCGGGAGGTCATTGATCGCTGTGATCAAGTCCTGCGGCCCCTACTTGGCCAATCCCTGCCTGATCTATTGTTTGCTGAGGGCAATGCACTCGATCAAACCGGCAATACACAGCCCGCTTTGTATGCCCTCGAAGTCGCACTCGCGACCCTTTGGCAAGCGTGGGGGGGCAAAATTGCGGCCGTCTTGGGTCACAGCGTGGGGGAATATGCCGCTGCTGCCATTGCGGGTGTTTTCAGCATCGAAGACGGTGCTCGGTTGATTGCGGAACGGGCGCGGCTTATGCAGGCACTCCCTTCAGGAGGCGGCATGGTGGCGGTCTTGACGACACGGCCCGAAGTCGAGGCAGCGATCCAGGCACTGGGACAGCATGAAATCAGCGTGGCGGCCGACAATGGCCCGCGCAACCTCGTCATCTCAGGCAGTGCAGCGGCCCTCACGCGGATGCAAAACCACTTTGCACAAGCAGGCGTAGAATGCCGCCCCTTGGCCGTTTCTCATGCGTTCCATTCTGCCTTGATGGAACCAGCCTTGGCCCCTTTCCGGTCGTTCGCTGCGAGCATTCGCTACCAAGCGGCACGGCTGCCGATTTACAGCAATGTCACAGGTCGGCGGGAGATCGGGGATCGGCTTGCGAATCCTGACTATTGGGTGGATCACATTCGCAAGCCCGTACAGTTTCACGAGGCGTTGCGTGGACTGTTGGCAGACGGTTGTACATTGTTGGTAGAAGCAGGGCCACGCCCTACCCTCCTTGGGATGGGACGTGCGATCGCAGAGGCCAGCGGATCGCCGCTTGCGGCCGATGCGGGTGCGTGGCTCCCCCTATTGCGCCATGGACAGCCTGCTGTGCAGCAAGTGCTCTCGACGCTTGGTGGCTACTGGTGCCGTGGTGGGACACCGGATTGGTTGCGTTTGGCCGATGGTCACGTGGAACTCCCGACCTATCCTTTCCAACGCCGTCGCTGCTGGCGTGACGTTGTGCTCGATGCAGGGTCGAAGGGGGTGGCTTTCGAGGGCACCGAGACCCTGGATCATCCTTTGCTGGCGCGGCGTTTCGCTTCAAAACTGTTGAGCGAGCGGATCTACGAAACACCCTTTAGCAAGAGTGCCTTACCACTCCTTGAAGATCATCGGATCTTCGGAGAACTCGTGGTCGCGGGTGCCTCGCACCTGTCTTTGATCGTGGGTGCCGCTTTGATCGAAGATCCCACCTTACCTCTGCAACTGCGGCAGATCGCTTTTCCACAAGCGTTGGTCATTGCCGAAGAAAGCGAGCGTCGGGTACAACTCCTGCTGACGCCAAAACCAGAAGCCTGGGCGTTTCGATTGGTAAGCTTCGGGAACGAACCAGAACCCATCACGCACGCGCTTGGGCAGATCGTGCGTCCCACGACGCAGCCCACGCGCTTCGAGTGGTCAGCACTGCGTAGTCGTTGTCCCGAAAACCTGGTTGCAGAGGAACTGTACCGAGCACAGGCACGGCGTCAGATCGTGGTGGGCCAGAGTTACCGTTGGTTGCGCAAGGTCTGGTGTGGATCGTCGGAAGCGATTGCCGAGGTACAGCCACCGGACAACGTAAGCGGTCTTGGGGGCTATGAACTGCATCCTGGCCTCATCGACAGTTGTTTTGGGTTGCTCGTCACGACCGCTGGCTTGACCGAAGAAGAAACCATCATTCCGTTCTCGATGGAGTCGCTGACACTTTATCGGCGCGTGACTGCCGAGCCGATGCGTGCCCATGCCCAACTGCGGAGCACCCGTCAGGACGCCCAGCGCCTCATCGGTGACATTTGGCTCGAAACGGTGCGTGGCGAACCTGTTGCGTGCTTTATGGGCCTGGAAGGGCGCAAGGCGAGCCGCAACGCCCTGCTTGCGCTGATTGATCCGAGCAGCCGCTGGTTGTACCAACGAGAATGGCAGCCCTTGGCCTTGCAAAGTGCCTTACCAAGTGGTGGGACTTGGTTGCTGTGTTGTGATCAGGCTGGGTGCGGCCATGCGCTGGCAGAACGCTGGCGTGCGACGGGTCGTCGTGTGATCGAGGTGTGTGCTGGGGCTGCGCTTCGTGCTTTGGATGCACAACGCTACGAGGTTGACCCTACAGATCATCAGCAACTGCGTGCCCTGTTCGGGCAGATGCCAACCCCCCTTGCAGGGGTGATCAATCTTTGGCCGCTCAATGCGGCGATCATTGACTGGAGCGATGCAGAATCGCAACAACGCGAGATTCTGGGAACCAGTGTGGCGCTGTTGCGTGGAATGGCACTTGCAGGCATCACCGCGCCCCTCTTCTTGGTCAGTCGCCAGGGGTATGCCGTCAGTGCGGCTGATACGCTCCCCGCCCCGCAGATGGCGACCCTTTCCGGCTTGTTGCGCAGTGCCCGTGTAGAATATTCGCAGTGGCCCATGGCAGTCATTGATTTGGAGCTTCAGGGTGCTGAGGCCGCCCGTTCCTTAGGGGATGGCGTTGCCCTTGCGTTGCGGGGCGAGACGCTCGTGGTATGCCGTCAGGGTCAGTTTTTTGGTGAACGGTTGCAGCCCTATCGACCCCCTGCGCCGACGGCCCTCGCGTTTGGTGCTGATCAAACGTACCTGATCACGGGGGGTACGGGAGCATTGGGGTTGGCGGTAGCGGCTTGGCTTGTGGATCAAGGGGTGCGTTCTTTGCTGTTGCTGGCACGTCGCACCCCCGATCCAGCCGCACAGACCACCCTGGATGGCTTACGCGCCCGAGGCGTGCACATCGAAGTCCCCTTGGTCGATGTCAGCGATTTTGGTGCACTCACACGGGTCTGGGAGGATGCCAAGGCGAATCTGCCCCCCATTCGTGGGGTGATTCACTTGGCGGGCCAGCTCGATGATGTGCTGTTGGCAGGCATGGAGTGGTCACGGGCCTATCAGCCGTTGTCCGCAAAGCTTGCAGGTGCCTGGAACCTGCATCGGTTGACCGAACACCAGTCGGTGGAAATGTTCTTGCTGTTTTCGTCCATGACGGCCTTGCTGGGCAGTCCGGCGCAGGGCAATTATGCAGCGGCCAATGCAGCACTGGACGCGCTTGCCGAGCATCGGCGTCGTCTGGGTCTGTCTGGCTTGTCGATCAACTGGGGGCCATGGGCGGAGATTGGTATGGCTGCGCGGTTGGATGCCCACAACCGTGAGCGTCTCGGTACGCTAGGGATCGACCTGTTGCCGCCTGCTCATGCGTTGCGGGTCTTGGGTACTCTGCTGCACCAACGCGAGGTCGCAGAAGTCGCTGTGATGGCGATCGACTGGGAACGCTACCCCAATGGGGCGCAACCCTTGACTGCCCACTTGCAACAACCTGTGGCCACGGTCGAGAGCAGTGGTGGGTTGTTGCGAACCTTGCGCGAATTGCCGTCAACGCGCCGCCGTCCGGAATTGTTGCGCTCTTTGGGGCGCTTGTTGGGAGAAGTCTTGCGGATGGAGTCTGGCAGCCGCATTGATCCACGGGAACGGCTTTTTGACATTGGCGTTGATTCGCTGATGGCGATGGAATTAAAGAACCGCTTGCAGCAAGAACTCGCAGTGACGCTCAGTGTCACGCTGCTGTTTGATTATCCGAACCTCGAAGCATTGACCAACCATCTGTTGGATGATTTACTACCTACGGTGTTGCAGCAAGAAACGCCTTCGGCAGAACCGTCGCATGATCAAAATCTAGACGAAATGACCGACGAGGATGCCGAGGCAGCACTGCTGGCGCAGTTGGAAGCATTAGAAAAACGGTGATGGAAGTTTTTTTGTGCCATTCTCCTGAGATTCGGAGAGGGGAGTTTGGGAAAAGAAATCCAACCACCGTCATACCGACGACTACCGGAGGATGGATTTTGACGAAGGAGGGTATCGTTTCGGCATAAGCTATTTCACCATGTTCTCCGACACGGCTTCGTGCAGCACATAGCTGTTGGTAATGCGTGTGCCCGGACGGAGCGTTGCCATTGCTGGACAAAACTGTTCTTCGGACAGTCGGATAGCACGCTGTACCCGCTTCTCGTCCAGCTGAAAACCCGTGATCGCATACTCGACGTGCAGTTCAAGGAACTTTTTTGGGTGCTCTTCTGCATCTTTGCTGGTCACTTTGACCTGGAATCCGGTCACTTTTTGCTGCATTTTGTTCAAAATAGAAATGACATCCATCGCGGTGCACCCCGCAACCCCCGCTGCCACCAATTCCAGTGGACGGGCACCTGTGCCACGCCCCCCCGTCTCGGGATTTCCAGAGTCAATGACTAAGGTATGTTTGCTGCCCGTCTCTACTGCGAACTGCATCCCGCCAATGAGGGTCACGGTTGCTTGGGTCATGCTGGCTCCTCGCTGCTTGCTTGAAGTGTATGGGTCGATCCTGGTAGAGTATCCTAAAGTTTTTCGACAAAAATCACATCATCATGGGGGAATGTCATGGCTGAACTGTTTTCTGCGGCATGGGCCAATCGTTTTGGCGAAGAGTGGAACAAAGAGGCAAAATTGTCAGGGGAATTAGCCAAGATCGGGTTCAATTCTACCATTGGGTATGGCTTCGACGGTGAACCGACGCCCCGTGCCTACATCAAGGTTGAGAACGGTCGCGTGGTCGCAAGCGGCGCGTATGCCGGTGAAGCACTGAACTGGGATCTGCGTGCAAGCCCCGAGAGCTGGAAGAAGTGGGCCGAAAGTGGCATCGGCATGATGGCGCTGGGTATGGCCTACACCACCCGCAAACTCAAGTTCCAGGTCGGCGACTACATGGCGATGATCAAAGATCCCCGCATGGCTGGCCCGTTCATCGAGAGCTTTAACGTGATGGGACGTGCCTGATCTAAACCAAAGTTGGTACGTTGGTACCCCGACGGCCGACGTGATTTGCGCCTGCCTGTAGTGTGGGCGGGTATGCTGTTGACAGCCGGGAAAGACCGGCATTTTTGTGCCCATTGCCCCTGCCACAGAATTGCCCTCACGCCCCCTACTCCGCTATGCTACAGGATCGGCTGGTTTCGTTCGTCCGACACCCACGGCATCGAACCGACGCTGCGGGCTGACTGATGTGCATCCGTTTGAGTTCACCCAACAGAATCGGGATCCTGCCCATGTCAAAGAAGAAACTCATTGCGTTGTGGTTGATCGGATCAGCGGGGATCGCCGTTGGCGCACCGGAACAGAGTTTTTCTGTGTCCCCCGCTACGATGATCACGCCCAATTTGTCCAGTGTGATCACCGTGGAATCCCGCGCCGTGGGTGCTGTGACGACCTTGGGCGGCACCGTCGTCCCTTTTCGCGAAGTAACGCTTTCTGCGCAACTCGCAGGGCGGGTGGTGTTTCTGAAAGGCGGCGAAGGCGATTGGTTTGAGAACCAGCAAGTGCTCGCGGTGCTGGGGGATGAAGATCTGCTGGCACAACGCCGCGCAGCAGTGGCCGATGCAGCCAATGCCGATTTTGCAGTGCGCAATGCACGTGTCCAATTTTCTCGTGAGTTGTATTCAGGACACAGCAACCGACCCAACACAGACATGGGGATGGGCGTGCCCTCCATGTTCGACCAGTTTTTCACCAAACCCATGGCGGGGATGAGCGGCCTCAGCAGCCCCTATATGGATCGCCGTGCCGAAGTCTACGGTGCAGGTACCAACGTAGAACAGGCACAAGCAGCACTCACACGCGCACAGGCACGCATCGAAGAGCTTGATGCAAAGCTCCGTGATACCCGCTCGATTTCTCCGTTTGCAGGGGTGATTGTCCAAAAGTTTGCAGAGGTCGGCGATACGGTACAACCCGGACAGCCGATTCTGAAAGTGGCCGATACCCGCAACCTGCAAATCCGTGTCGACGTACCGGCACGTTTGATGCCAGGACTGCAGCGCGGCATGATCATCCCAGCCAAGCTGGACGTCGGTAACACTCGGATCGAGGCGCGTATTGCGCAGATTTACCCCATGGCCGATACCCAGCGTCACACAGTCACCGTTAAACTAGATTTAGCCCCCGGATCCCCTGCAGGTCCAGGCATGTACGCCGAGGTGCAAATGCCCGATGTAGGTGCCGTTACCAACAGCTTGCCCGTGGTACCTGTTTCGGCGGTGGTGTGGCGTGGCAGTCTGCCTGCCGTGTTTATTGTGGGGAGCGACAACAAGGCTGAGTTGCGCATGGTGCGGGTGGGTGAGCGTGTCAGCAATGGCTATAGTATTTTGTCTGGCTTGAATGTCGGCGAACACATCTTGGCCGCGCCCGCACCTGGCTTGGCAAACGGATGGGGTCAATCAAGCGGCGAATAAACCATGACTGAACATCACAGGACTTACGAAAGACGTCGTGCAGCACATGGCTTGGGTATTGCCGGTGGCATGGCGCGATCCTTTATTCATTCGCCACTCTCTCCCTTGCTGTTGTTTGCATCGTTATGCTTGGGATTGATTGGTTTGGTGCTCACCCCTCGCCAAGAAGATCCGCAAATTTCAGTACCTATGGTGGATATCTTCGTGTCGTACCCGGGTGCTTCAGCGGCCCAGGTTTCGGCGCTCGCCATCGAACCGCTAGAACGCATCATGAGCGAGATCACAGGCGTAAAGCATGTGTATTCGTCTTCGATGCGTGGTCAGGGTATGGTGACTGTAGAATTTGATGTGGGTCAACCGATGGGCCCCTCCATCGTGAAGGTGCACGACAAGCTACAGTCCAACCTGAACCTGGTGCCGCCTGGGGTCTCTATGCCCTTAGTGAAACCGAAGGGTGTAGACGATGTGCCTGTAATGACCCTGACGCTCTGGTCTGCGGATGTCGATGACAGTGCGTTGCGTACCATGGGGTTGGACGTGCTCCAAAGCCTCAAAGAAGTTCAGAACACGGGGTGGAACGAGGTCATTGGAGGACGCCACCCAGAGATCCGGATAGAGGTTCTGCCCGAACGGTTGTCAGGCTTTGGGATCAGTCTTGAACAAGTGGCCCAAACCATTCGGAGCGCAAACGCGGAACAAAACGCAGGTTCCTCTGAAAGCGGCGGTACGCGCTATTCTGTGACCACGGGTTCTTTCTTGCGTGGTTCTGCGGATGTCAAGCGTTTGGTCGTCGGAATACGCAATGCGGTGCCTGTCTACGTCACGGATGTGGCCCATGTCTTCGATGGCCCCCAAGAAACCTCGCAGATGGTGTCGTATTATACCGGTGGCAGTCGCCCGAGTGGTACCCCTGAGACCAATGGTGCCGCCGCCGTTACCATCGCCATCGCCAAAAAAGAAGGCAGCAATGGGGTCACTGTCGCCAATGCCTTGTTGGAACGACTGAATCATCTGCGTGATCGGATTATTCCGTCGAACGTGCACGTTGCGATTACACGCAACTATGGCGATACCGCAAACGAAAAGGTCAACGAACTGCTCAAGAAGCTGTTCATCGCGACCGGAGCCGTGACGGTTCTGGTGCTGCTAGCACTGGGGATTCGTCCTGCGGTAGTCGTCACCATTATCATTCCCGTGGTCATCTTACTGACCGTTTTCGGTGCACTGATGACCGGCTACAGCATTAATCGTGTGAGTTTGTTCGCATTGATTTTTTCGATTGGTATCTTGGTAGACGATGCCATTGTCGTGGTCGAGAACATCTACAGGCGATGGCTCGAAAAGGGTGACAACGATTCTGATACGGCGGTCGATGCGGTACGCGAGGTGGGCAATCCGACCATCTTGGCCACGTTCACGGTGGTGGCTGCCTTGCTCCCGATGGGATTCGTGAGTGGGATGATGGGGCCATACATGCGCCCTATTCCGATATTGGGTTCGCTTGCAATGGTGTTCTCGCTGTTTGCTGCTTTCATGTTCACCCCTTGGCTTTTGATTCGCATGAAACCATCGATCGCCAAACTGCACAAAGCGGAGATGCGTGAACACCGCGAGAAGGAATTCATCAATCGTTATTATCATCCTTTCATGCGTGCGCTCATCACCAATCGTTTCTTAGGATGGATGACGCTCCTTTCTATTATTGGCGCATGGTTTCTTTCGGTATCGATGTTTTATTTCAGTGCAGTACCGGTCAAAATGCTACCCTATGACAATAAATCGGAGTTTGATATTGTATTCAACATGCCCGATGGTACTGCACTGCCGAATACGGCCAATGTTGCTCGGCAAATGGTAGATGCGTTGCGCAATATTCCTGAGATCACGGCATTACAAAGCTACGTGGGCGTTGCTTCCCCATTCAATTTTAATGGACTGGTGCGGCATTATTATTTGCGTGATAAATCTTGGCATGGTGATATTCAAGTTCAGCTCACGCCCAAGAGCGCACGCCACCGCAAGAGTCATCAGATTGCAGTAGAGGCGCGTGCCTTGTTGGATCCGATTGCCAAGGCTTCGCGTGCCGTGTTGACTGTTGCAGAGGTACCTCCTGGCCCTCCTGTACTACAAGCCATTGTTGCCGATATTTATGGCCCCGATGATCGGACACGTCGAGGTTTTGCAAGCGATCTGACTAAGATCTTTGCACAAGCACAACAGTCTACGCCAGGTGAAATGCGCGTTGTAGACGTTGACAATTATCTTACTGAAGTGCACGGCGTATATCGTTTCGAGGTTGATACCGAAAAGGCCGTGCGTCATGGTATTTCCGTTGACACCATCAACCGCAATCTCGCCATGGCCATGGGGGGCGAGAAACTCGGTGATGTCAAACGCGGAAAATCCTTAGAGCCGACGTACATCACTATGCAGATACCCCTTGCTGCCCGTGCAGATATTGCCCACCTTGGTGATTTGCCCATTCCCTCTACCAGCGGAAACGTACTGCCGCTTGCAGAATTAGGGCGTTTCATAGCAGTCCCCGAAGACTCAACCATCTACCACAAAGATTTACGGGCCGTTGAGTATGTGGTCGGCGATGTATCTGGACGTTTGGGAGCACCCATCTACGGAATGTTTGCAATTCAGGACATCCTAAACCGCTATACTGCACCCGATGGTCTCAAAGGCCCAAGCGGTGACTATCTTGGGCCACCTGCGAACTCGGACAAAACGAGCTTTGAGTGGACAGGCGAATGGACAGTTACCTACGAGACGTTTCGTGACATGGGCATCGCCTTTGGCGCAGCACTCGTGTTTATTTATATTTTGGTGGTTTGGGAGTTTGGCAATTTTACCCTGCCTGCTATTATCATGGCACCCATCCCGCTTACCTTAATTGGTATTGTTCCAGGCCATTGGCTTTTGGGTGCGGAATTTACGGCCACCTCCATGATCGGGTTCATCGCGCTTGCGGGTATTATCGTACGCAATTCCATTTTGCTCGTTGATTTCGCAAAACACCAAATCCTGGCGGGGCGTGATTTACACGAAGCAGTCATTCTCGCCTCTGAAACCAGGCTGCGGCCTATTATGATTACGGCCCTGGCATTGGTTGCGGGTTCTTGCGTGATTTTGTCCGATCCCATTTTCCAAGGGATGGCGGTGTCACTGTTGTTCGGCGTAATGGTTTCTACGTTGCTCACCCTGATTGTGATTCCATTGGGGTGCGCCAGTGCTGCCAATTCCTTTGAGTATCCAACCCCTGCCGCCGTCGGTGGACCAATCATCCTCCCAATAGAGACCCCTGTGACTGCGTTCCAAGGGGTATCGGGTGTGGTAGACACTTCCAAACCCGTGACCCCTATGCCCTTCAAGGGCGCTTTGAGTGTGGGAGCACCCGCCAAAGAGACAGCACCAGAACCCGTGACCCCTATGCCCTTCAATGGCGCTTTGAGTGTGCCTGAAACAGTACAGGAAGCCCCTGCTGCTGTATCGGCGATTACCACAGCGATGGGTATTCCTCGTCCCATTTCGCAACCGCCTTTGGAGGTGTTTGCCGAGGGGATACCCGTTCTGGCGCACCCACACATCGAGGTGCGGTCTCGATCCCCTGAGTCTTCTGGGATACCACCGTCTGTTCGTGCAGAAGACCCTGTTGTTGCGTACACTTCTGCCACACTGCCTTCTCAAGAAGACGAGGCTACGGTTCTATCACAGCCGCTGACGGTGCAGGCAGAAGACACAGGACTCGGTTCTCACGAGGTGCCTCCCGTTGTTGGCTCTGTGTTGCCACGTCCTCGGTTGGCCCCTTTATGGCGATCGAGTCCCAGCGAATACAAAGAGACAGAAACGGTAGTGGTCGTGCCATCGTCGGTTCCTAGCGCGGAGGAGGTTGTACCCTCTCTTCCGCCGATGAACGTTGTTCCGGCAACAGTCCCCGTATCGTTCGTCGCAGAGGAAGAGATCGCAATACCGCAACCCCAAGCAGTCGGTGCCACCGATCCTCGGGATCGCACTAAGGATCGGGGTGTACTCAAGCGTCGTGGCATTCGTTTGAAGTGGACACCACCTCACACGGGTGACTAATCATCCACCATTGCAGGAGCTACAAAATGTTCACCCTTGCTCATTCTCGGTTGCTGGGTATCGCTGGAGGTACCCTTGTGGCACTGTCCCTATCGAGTGCCTATGCACAGTCTGCACCCCCCTATGATTCACCCTATCGCGGCTATGCCCCCTCCCCCTATGCCGCACCCTATTGGCAGGATCGCGGCCCGTGGTTTGTCCCCCAGTATGGCGATCCCTATGGCGGCGGGTATGGTGCTCCGCAGGGTGTCATGCCCCCCCGTGGGCACGTTTCCAACCACCCCCTCCGCAGGGCAACGCTTGGGGTGCCCCACAGCCCAACAACGCTTATCCAAACGCTTATCCAAACGCTTATCAAGGGAATTATGGGCCTCCCCCTTGGGCAATGTCTGGCCCCTACAACGGACCAAGCGGCCCCTATGCGTACGGCCCCTCGCCCTTTCGATACGGGAACCCGCCCTATCCGTATGGGTATGGTGGCCCGACGCGTAGTTTCTCACCCGCACAGTCTCAACCCTCCAATCTGTGCCGTTAAAAACGAGGGACCGATTCTACCTTACGTAACTACGCAACGGTCTGCTGCAAGGTTCGCAAGAACCGAAGCTGCGTTGCAACCTGGCAGCGAGGGGAGGCACACCGTTCGAGACTTGAGCGGTGTGCGTGACTAGACCCGTAAAGGCTGACAGCAGGGAAAGACCGGCACCTGAACACTGACGAACACTGACGGTTACACAAAACCGCCTCCTTTCCTCCCTGCCATTAAAGGGCGGGGTTTCTCGGAGACACTGATGAAATACCGTGTCCGTTTCTTGACTGTGGTACTGGGATTGGCTGGTACGACAGTGGCCAGCGCAGTGGAATATACAGATACTACCCCTGGATCAGGGACGCCAAGCAATGCCGTTTCCGATCAAAACCATGGCGGCTACGGATACTATGGATCGGGTTCTGGGGGGGTGCGATCACCCTGGGCAGACGGGTCTTATGATGTCAATGCATCGAGCTATCCGCCCATGTCGTCCCCCAACCGATACGGACAGGGTGCTTATCGTCCAGGGTATGGATCAAGTAGATCCGGTACCAGTTATTCCACCGGATCCGGATATGATCCGTCTGGAACAGGACAGGGGTATTCTGCGGGCTACGGGTACGGATCGAGAGGAGGACAGGAGTACTCTGGTGGATACGGATATGGTACACCTGGATCAGGCCCAGGATCAGGGCAGGGCTATTCCGCTGGATCAGGATATGATACCCCTAGATCATGGTCAGGATCAGGGCAGCATTATTCCGCCGGATCAGGATACAGCCCCCCTGGATCAGGTCAGGGATCAGGGCAGCATTATTCCGCCGAAGCAGGATATGGCACCCCTGGATCAGGTCAGGGATCAGGGCAGCATTATTCCGCCGAAGCAGGATATGGCACCCCT
>CAIJYR010000125.1 GCA_903824965.1 uncultured Thiotrichales bacterium | reverse complement strand
CGATTCATGCAGTTACCAGTGCTGGTTTTGAATTAAAAGCATTTCTGTTTGTCCTGGCTCACAGCTTTCAATTCGCAGCCTGAAATATCATATTTCTTATGCGGTCTTCGTCGCCTGATAGGTGGCAACTTGGGTTATCTAGAACTCAATCCGGCACGTGCCTTCGATTTGAATGGGCGTGGTATTCTCATGGCCAAGACCATTGGATTTCACGCTATTGAGTACAACACCGTTGGTAATGAGGTGTTGGCTGTGATTCATACGAACAACAAGCAGTGATCTGGGGAGCATCCTTATGTATGATATTATCGAATCTGCTTTTGAGCGACGCACGGAGATTACTCCCAATCGCGTTGATCCGATTGTAAAAGAAGCAGTAGAAGAAGCACTACGCTTATTGAACACGGGCCAGGTACGTGTTGCCGAGAAGCATAACGGTACATGGGTAGTCAACGCTTGGCTCAAAAAGGCAGTGTTGCTCTCTTTTCGTATCTTCGACAATGCGGTTTTGACAGGCGGGTTTACCAATTACTTCGACAAGATACCCGCCAAGTACGCTGGATACAGCCAGACAGCGTTTCAAGAAGAGGGGGTGCGAGTCGTCCCTCCGGCGACTGTACGCTATGGATCGTATATCGCACCTTCTGTCGTTTTGATGCCTTCGTACGTCAACATCGGCGCCTATGTGGACAGCGGCACGATGGTAGACACCTGGGCCACCGTGGGGTCGTGTGCCCAAATCGGTAAGAATGTCCATTTGTCCGGTGGTGTGGGCATTGGTGGCGTATTAGAACCCGTCCAAGCGGCACCGACAATCATTGAGGACAACTGTTTTATTGGTGCCCGATCCGAAGTCGTCGAGGGCGTGATCGTCGAAGAGGGATCGGTCATTTCTATGGGGGTGTACCTTGGGCAAAGCACAAAGATCTACAACCGCACCACCGAAGAAATCTCCTACGGTCGCATTCCAGCGCGTTCTGTGGTAGTTGCTGGCAATTTACCGGCCGCCAACGGAAAGTATAGCCTGTACTGTGCTGTGATCGTTAAACAGGTGGACGAGCAAACCCGCGCCAAAACAAGCATCAACGAATTATTGCGCTCGCCCTAAACCGCATTGAGAGAATCCACCCATGTCACCCACCCTTGCCCTTACCATGGATCTGGTTGCCCGCCCCTCCCTCACACCGGAGGATGCGGGTTGCCAAGCTTTGATCGGTCAGCGCCTTGCCGCCCTCGGTTTTACGGTGGAGCACCTGCCGTTCGGGGACGTGAGCAACCTCTGGGCGCACCGAGGCAGCGGGCGACCGTTGTTGGTGCTCGCAGGTCATACCGACGTGGTTCCCCCTGGGCCGCTTTCGTCCTGGGCTACCCCCCCCTTCACGCCCACCCTGCTGGATGGTTTTCTGTGCGGCAGAGGGGTCGCAGATATGAAGGGTGGCCTAGCGGCCATGGTCACTGCGGTCGAGGCTTTTGTTGCTGCGTATCCTGACCATCAGGGTACACTGGCTTTTCTGGTTACCTCAGACGAAGAGGGCAGCGCGATCCATGGCACACGTCGGGTCATCGAACACCTGCAACAACAGGGAATCGTCATAGACGCCTGTTTGTTGGGAGAGCCTTCTAGCGAAGAACGGGTGGGGGATTGTGTCAAGAATGGGCGGCGTGGTTCTCTCAATGGCACAGTGAAAGTGCTTGGAAAACAAGGACATATTGCACATCCGCAACGCGCCCTCAATCCCCTTCACCGTTTTGCGCCTGCCATGGTAGAACTGGTCAACACCTCATGGGATGCCGGAAATGTCCATTTCCAACCCACCAGTTTTCAGTTTTCCAATCTTCATGCGGGAACGGGTACGGTGAATGTCATTCCTGGGGAATTGACCGCGTTGTTTAATTTCCGTTTCTCTTCCGCGATTACCATGGAAGAACTCAAGCACCGCGTTGCTGCGCTGTTCGACAAACACGGTTTAGACTATGACCTCACCTGGGAGGGATACGGGCATTTTCTCACGGCCAGCGGTTCCCTCGTGGAGGCGGCAGAACAAGCGATCCTAGAGATCACAGGGCGTCCTACCCAGCTTTCTACCACGGGTGGTACCTCGGATGGGCGCTTTATTGCCCCCACCGGTGCCCAAGTGGTCGAACTCGGATTGTTGAGTGCAACCATTCACCAAGTAGATGAACGGGTAGCCGTAGCAGACCTCGATCTCTTGCATCGGATCTACCTGCGTCTGCTGGAACGGTTTTTGTGTTAGGGGCACCTCTAAAATTGCTACTTCCACCCTAAGTTGCTGCCACGGTGGTTTGATTTTTTCTGGTTTCGCCGAAAGTTGCCTGGATATTGTGCGCAATACGCCGACAAATATGGGTTTCCCAGATAGATGTCTCTAGTTTTAAGCCAGTACGGGCGTACCTCTCCCGTCATTTGTGACGAGCAATTTTTTGCATCCCGCTTGAGCAGTTGTCCCAAGCACTTCATGCCTTCACATTGACGTTGCTGCCTGGTTTTTGCGTCGACGTCTTGTTGTCCGAGGACGCCGTATCAGGATGCTTGAGTTCGTATATCAATGCCTCCATTGATGTGACAGTCCCGTCTTGATTAAGATCCTCTTTATCGTAGGTCTTTGTGCTGGTTGTTG
>CAIJYR010000124.1 GCA_903824965.1 uncultured Thiotrichales bacterium | reverse complement strand
CATTTCTGTTTGTCCTGGCTCACAGCTTTCAATTCGCAGCCTGAAATATCATATTTCTTATGCGGTCTTCGTCGCCTGATAGGTGGCAACTTGGGTTCTCTAGTATCATAATCAACCGTCCTGTGGTGCTCCGCGATCTGCGCTTCCGCAGCCTCACGCTGATCGGGCGTTATCTTCGATGGAGTCTTAGACATGGTCGTTCGGTATCGGTTGAGGTCGGGAAGACGGTTGCGGCGAAACCATCGTAGCCGTTTGATTAATTGGTCGGGGTGAGAGGATTTGAACCTCCGGCCACTGCTTCCCGAAAGCAGTGCTCTACCAGGCTGAGCTACACCCCGAAAGGGAGATTAACTGTGACGATGAACCGCAAACCCCGCAAGACCTTCTAGCGCATTGCGATACACGCTAGATGGCAGTCCTTGGAGGGCTGCTACGGCTTTGGCTGCTTCTGTGCGAGCGAGTTCTGCAGTATAGGCAATGGAACCATTCCTTTCAATGGCCTCCATCACCTTTGGCAGATGGTCGCGCCCTCCTGTCAAGACGGCTTCTCGTAGGAGGGCTACTTGTGTAGGCGTGCCGTGCCGCATGCTATGGATAAGAGGCAGAGTAGGTTTGCCCTCTTCTAGGTCGTCGCCGACATTTTTGCCCATTTCCTCGGCAGAAGCACGGTAGTCAAGCACGTCATCGATGAGCTGGAAGGCAATGCCGAGGTGTGCGCCGTAGCGTGCCATGGCCTGTTCGCCAGCGGAGCCGATCTCCCCAAGAACCGCGCCAATTTCGGCCGCTGCTTCGAAGAGTTTGGCCGTTTTACAGCGAATGACCTCGAGGTAACGCTCTTCCGTAGTGTCTGGGTCATGGCAGTGCATGAGCTGCATGACCTCACCCTCTGCGATGGTATTGGTGGCATTGGCCAAAATCTCCATGACCCGCAGACTGCGAACCTCCACCATCATCTGAAACGAACGCGAATACAAAAAATCACCTACGAGAACGCTGGCTTCATTGCCCCACAAGTGGTTGGCTGTCTTTCGACCACGCCGCAACTCTGACCCATCCACAACATCATCGTGGAGCAAGGTCGCAGTATGAATAAACTCAATGACTGCAGCCAGTTCGATGTGGTGTGGCCCTGCATAGCCAAAAGCCTGGGCCGACAGCAGAACCAGCGCCGGACGTAGACGCTTTCCACCCGCCGCAACGATGTAATTACCAAGCTCGTTGACAAGGGCAACATCGGATCGTAACCGATTATAAATAAAAGCATTCACTGCACGCATGCCCGGGGCGACCAAGGCCTGAATATCTTCGATGGGCATTGCCGATAGAGTGGGAAGATCAGACACGTGTGTAGCCGTTGCGTGGGTCGATAGGGCGTGTGCCTGTCAGACAACACAAGACACACCGATAGAATAACACAACCTGCGTAGATGTCCTATCTGTCCTATCCGCGCTGGAAATCCAACGTGCCTCCCTGAACGTCCACGCGAACGGTGTCGCCGGGGCCGAAGGCACCGCGCAAGAGGTGTTGCGCGAGGGGGTTTTCGAGCGTCTGTTGCAGCGCCCGTTTGATGGGACGTGCCCCATAGACCGGATCAAAACCGATGGCCGCAAGATGATCCAGGGTAGCCTCTGTGAGGATGAGTTCGATGTGCCGTTCTTGGAGACGTTTACGCAGATATTCGGATTGGATGCGGGCAATCGAGCGAATCTGATCGCGACCGAGCGGGTGAAAGACCACCACTTCATCGATGCGATTCAAGAGTTCTGGTCGAAACTGTTGGCTGACAAGTGCCATGACTTCTTCTTTCATGACGGCGTAGCGTTCTTCTCCGGAAAGCTCTTGGATGCGTTGAGACCCCAGATTGGAGGTCATGACGATCACGGTATTACGGAAATCCACGGTACGCCCATGACCATCGGTCAAGCGCCCATCGTCTAAGACCTGTAGCAACACATTAAAGACTTCTGGATGGGCCTTTTCCATTTCGTCGAGCAAAATGACCGAGTAAGGTTTCCGACGCACCTGCTCTGTTAAATACCCCCCTTCTTCGTAGCCCACATACCCAGGGGGCGCACCAATCAGCCGGGCCACGCCATGTTTTTCCATAAACTCCGACATATCAATGCGTACCATGGCTTCTTCGGTGTCGAAGAGAAACTCCGCGAGTGCTTTACATAGCTCGGTTTTGCCAACCCCTGTTGGCCCCAAAAATAGAAAAGATCCTATGGGACGATTGGGATCCGACAGTCCCGCCCGTGAACGACGGATGGCATGGGACACCGCAGCAATCGCCTCGTTTTGACCGATCACCCGCTGATGCAGTCCTTCTTCCATGCGTAGCAGTTTCTCGCGTTCTCCCTCCAGCATTTTGGAGACAGGAATACCCGTCCACTTAGAGACAATGTCGGCGATTTCTTCTTCCGTAACCGCAGTGCGCAATAGCTGATCGTGTGGTTTGCTGGGGGTAGCAGCTGCTAGACGTTGTTCTAGCTCTGGGAGTCGTCCATATTGGATTTCTGCCATCCGGTTGAGATTACCCGAACGGCGTGCCGTCTCCAATTCTAGACGTGTCCGATCAATCTCTTCTTTGATGTGTGCAGTGCTGGTCAAGGCTGCCTTTTCTTTTTCCCAGATCACTTCAAGGGTGGCCAGTTCTCGATCCAACGATGCGATTTCTTTCTCAATGTCCTTGCGACGACGAAGCGATGCATCGTCCTTCTCTTTCTTCACTGCTTCTCGTTCAATCCGTAATTGTATCAGACGTCGCTCCAGTCGATCCATGGCTTCTGGTTTGGAGTCTTTTTCAATGCGAATACGTGCTGCGGCCTCATCCATGAGGTCAATGGCTTTGTCGGGAAGATTGCGGTCGGTGATGTAGCGGTGCGACAAAATCGTTGCAGCCACCAAAGCAGGGTCGGTGATGGTTACGCCGTGGTGTACTTCGTATTTTTCCTTGAGGCCGCGCAAAATCGCAATGGTGGCCTCAACCGAGGGTTCATCTACCATGACCTTCTGGAAACGTCTTTCCAGTGCAGGGTCTTTCTCTATGTATTTTCGGTATTCATCGAGTGTTGTGGCACCCACGCAATGTAAATCCCCACGCGCGAGTGCAGGTTTGAGCATATTACCCGCATCAAGCGCACCCTCTGCCTTCCCTGCCCCCACTACAGTGTGCAACTCATCAATGAACAGAATGATCTGCCCCTGTTGTTTGGACAATTCATTGAGCACGGCCTTGAGGCGTTCTTCGAAGTCACCTCGGTATTTGGCACCTGCAACGAGTGCCCCCATATCCAAAGCTAGGATACGACGGTTTCGCAATCCTTCGGGGACTTCACCATTCACAATGCGCCCTGCCAGACCTTCGATGATTGCCGTTTTTCCGACACCGGGTTCACCGATCAAGACTGGGTTGTTTTTGGTGCGCCGCGCCAACACCTGAATGGTGCGTCGGATTTCATCATCTCGGCCAATGACCGGATCCAGCTTGCCTTGTTCGGCGCGTGCGGTCAGATCGACGGTAAATTTCTCCAGTGCTTGGCGGTTTTCTTCTGCGTTGGGATCGTCCATTTTCTGGCCGCCGCGCACTTTGTCGATGGCTTGTTCTACGTTGGCTTTCAGAGCACCGTTTTTGCGCAGGAACTCGCCCAAGGTTCCCTGTTCCTCGATGGCCGCGAGTACAAACAATTCGCTGCTGATGTAGGCTTCTTTCCGGTTCAGGGCAAGTTTTTCGGTCAGGTTGAAGAGCCGATTCAGATCGTTGGAAAGATGGACATCGCCACCGGAGCCTTCGACCCGTGGTAGGCGATCCAGGATCTCACCGAGTCCTGTACGAACGGCATTCACGTTCATGCTCGCCAGTTGCAAAAGCGGGCGTGTCGTTCCCCCCTGCTGATCCAGCAAGGCAACCATCACATGCACGGGTTCGATAAACTGGTGATCACGTCCTACGGCGAGGCTTTGGCCCTCTGCTAGGGCCAATTGAAACTTGTTGGTCAAACGATCCATACGCATGGTAGCTTACCCTGGAGGATGCTGTGCTCTGCTCCAAATATATATTGGGGCTACGAGAGGTTAACACAAGCCCTGTGCTTGCTTGCAGTCAAGAACCCCTCGCCCTCAGGCGGGGGTGGTTGACAGAGTGCTTTACGCTAGAACTTCCAATACATGCCGATCGTGTAGTTAATCCGATCGATCGGAAATGCATCGGGTTGGTTCAGTAGATCGTCTACGCTCACATGGACGGTCAGCGTCTTATAGAGATGGTAACTGGTACGCACCTTGAAAGCAGCATAGCCCGTTCCGATGGATTCATCACCCGTTGGTTCGGATATCCACTTGAGCGCAGCGGTGTTTACCCATTGATCTACTGTTTGTTCCATACTGAGATCCAAATTCGTCGGTAGCAGAGTATAGATCGGATTGGTGTTGTGAGGACTGCTATTGTTATGGAAGTTCCTATTCGGATCGGTTGGAAATGCGTGTGGCAAGGATTCCACAGGAGGGACGTCTGTATCTGTTGTTCTGATCATAAACGAAATCGGACTCACCTCATTCGATGTAGTATAAGAAAAGAACGAGGAATGCCTACGGTTGTTGCAGATACCCGTCATGGGCATTTTGTTGTCCGTAAAAGGCGTAGTACGTATGAGGGTTGCTGTTGCTGGTGCCCATAGACCAAGATCGCGATCTACTTGTAAATACGCTCTGCTCAGTGCATGAATGACTTGTGTGGTGACATCGATCTCCTCTGGTGCGGCACCCTTTGCCTGCATTGGGTATATACCCAACACAAGCAGGACGTGCAACACACGCCTGCGTTTCAACGAGATTCCTTCTAGGAAAGGCGTTTTGTATCCGCACTGGTACATGGAAGTGTGCCCAGATCCAAGGGATCTTCGGGATTGACATGATCCATGAAAGGACGGCGTCGGTCTGCATGTGTCACTTGGTAGATGCATCCCATCCAGTTTCCGACAATGGCTTCTGCACTGTCATGCCAGGTATTGTCGAGGCGCCGACTAACCAATTGTTCTGGAAACACTGGAAGGGTCTCCTGTTTTTCCAGCGCAGATTCCAACCGTGCACAGTATTCTTCAAGAATGGAACGTTCTTGTAGACCGAAATAGCACTCCGGAAGGGGAGGGTAGTGTGGAATCAGCTGCTGTGCATACAGGGAGGTATCCCGTTTGTATTCTTTCAGCAAAGAAATAGTATCGTATTCTGGATGGCCTTGAAAAAAAACCAGACGCAATCCGTCCTTGCTCACTGCAAGATGTACCCCTGCTTCATTGCTCTCTGCAAGAATACGTGCATGGGCTGTCTCAAACTGCGAACGCGAAACGTCATTCCAGCGAGAATGGGGAACATCAAAACGTGTATTAACACCTTTCACCAGCGGGTGACGATCCTCCACCACATGGTGTGAATAGACCCCCCAACGTTTGCGCTGCATCTGGGTACGCTGCTGTCCGTAGCAACATTGAAGAACGGCATGGGTGGTTAGGCAAGAGCACAAGGTAGAAGTCACCGATTCTAACGCCCAACCAATCATCGCCATCAAGGGCTGCCAAAAGGGTTCTTGTGCAAGATTGGCATGCGTGACATTGGCTCCGCTTACAATGAGCGCATCCAATCCTTCTTCGCGGACTTTCTCGAATGGCTCATAGTAGCGTGCGATGTGTTCTTGTGCCGCAGGGCCACGTGGCAATTCTGGAAATGTAAATGGGTGTACGTAGAATTGTGCAATGGGATTGCTTTCACCGATCAGGCGGAAAAATTGGCGCTCTGTAGCCTCCAGTGCAGCATCCGGCATCATATTGCACAATCCGATGTGCAATTCCCGAATATCTTGTTGGACGGCACGCTCCGTAGGAAGAATATTGACACCCTCTGTGCGCAGGCGCTCGAAACTGGGCAATTCATTGTGTGCAACCAGTGGCATGATAAAACTCCGAGGTGACTAATGCGCCATCTGGCGTGCAATGGCATTCTCAACCAGTGTGAGGAAATCGCTTTCCGTGCACACTGTACCCACCTCGTGAGAAGTAACGGTGTACCCAAAAGGTTCAGCAATGGCTTCATAGCGCGGAAGCCGAGCGTGGAACAGCCGCGGGAAAATCCAACGGGTAAAATCGTTTGGATCAATTTCAGCAGTGTATTCTAAACCATGCTCACGAAGGTAGATAGGCAAGTGTTCGGTCAGAAAATCTGGACGGTAATACAGTGGTTTTGGATCGGATTGTGCACGCTGAATGAGTGCTTGTTCCTCTGAGGGGGTCGTCACTTTGACGTAGAGAATGAGCGTATGCTGCGCGAGCAGATCAATCACAGGGGGTGACTCCAATTCGCACAGAGATCCCCCCACATCATTGACAAAGTGCTGATAACCATAGACCTCCTGTGCCTTGCGAACAAAAAGGGGCACATCCTGCATGGCCGCAATTTCAGCCTGGCGGTACATGGCTTGGCGACGCACAAATTCAGCCAAGCTCAATCCACCGAGTTCTGGATTACCAAGCTTCCCAACGAAAGACAATACAGGCCCCAAATCATCGACACGGATGTTATTGCAAATCGAGATCCAGTCATTGCGCAGTAAATCGCGCAAAAACGGCACCTGCATAGCCTGTTGTTTGATGATATCAAGAATATCCTCATTCAGGTAGCGTGATCCAATACGATAATCCCCAGAGTAATGGAACCAGTTCTGCCGACGTAACGTAGCCGATAATCGGGTTTTTCCAACTCCAGACATCCCCAACAGGGTAATCTTTTTGTTTTGCCAAGCGCGGAATGCCGAAACGGTAAATTTCACGGTAATATCCTGCTGCCAAGGGTTTATTGGGTAAGCAAAGCAGTCTTCACTTGGTTTCTACCCGCATTTTTTGCTTCGTAGAGACACTGATCGGCCAATTGTAGAAGAGCCTCAAAGGAACCAGATGCTGCATGGAAATTCGTCGCAGTCGCAATTCCAAAACTAAGGGTCACGGTCTTTGCCACTGGCGAGGCTGGATGGGGAATGGCGCAAAGCGCCAAACTCGCTTGTAGTCGCTGGGTCACTTGCAGTGCGCCTGCTTCGCCCGTATCGGGCAGTAAACAAACCATTTCCTCTCCACCATACCGTGCAGCCAAATCCCCGGGCCGTTGCATCTGGCGATGCAAGACGCTTGCAATGGTATGTAAACACTCATCCCCTGCGAGATGACCACAGTGATCATTGTATGCCTTGAAGCAATCAATGTCTGCCATAATCAATGAAATCGGGCTTTGGTTTCGTATCGATCGAAACCATTCACGCGCTAGTGATTCGTCAAAACCACGGCGGTTGACAATCCCAGTCAAGCTGTCGGTGGTGGCAAGGCGTCGCAAGATATCACGCTGCATCTTCAGTTCGAGGTGATTCTTGACGCGATTACGTACCACAGGAGGCTGGAAAGGTCGTGTAATATAATCTACAGCACCCACCTCAAAACCTTGTGCCTCATCGTATACAGAGGTCATTCCCGTGACAAAGATAATAGGAATCTCTTTAAGAAAGGCATCCCCCTTGAATTGTTGACACACCTGGAAACCACTGGTATGGGGTGTCATCATGTCGAGGAGAATCAGATCGGGCGTGACTGCATCGGCAATCTTTAAACCATCTTCTCCTGACAACGCAGAAAGAATATGGTAGTGTTGTTCGAGCATGTTTGTAAGCACTTCGATCTGGTTTGGATCATTGTCAATGATCAGAATGGTTGGCGATTCCATTGTATTTCCAGAATGCCATAGTGCCTTTTTCTCGTCCGTTGTGAGAGGATGCGATAGGTTGGTTGTTTCGGCAATGGATTCTTTCTCAGCAGAAGAACCTGTTGGTTGCTGGAGTACACCCGCAACCCATCGGTTCTTGCCGCTGCCCTTCGCTTGGTACAAAAGCTGATCTGCAAAGTGCAACAAATCGTTTGGTTCAATACAAGCATCTGCTGTTGCCGTCGCAATGCCAAAACTGATGGTGACGATTTTTGCAATCGGTGATGCTGCATGGGGAATCGAAGACGCAGCCAAGCTCGCTTGTAATCGTTTGGTGACTTGGTATGCACCCGCTGCATCCGTGTCCGGAAGCAAACAGACAATTTCCTCACCACCGTACCGTGCTGCCAGATCGTTTGGTCGTTGCATTTGTCGACGGAAAACGCCCGCCACAATGCGAAGACAATTGTCGCCCGCCGTATGCCCATAATGATCGTTATAGGCTTTAAAGTGGTCAATATCCGCCATGATCAAAGAAAAAGGATAATGCTTACGAACCGCACGTCGCCATTCACGATCAAACGCAACTCCAAAACCGCGACGGTTGGCAAGTCCGGTCAACCCGTCCAACAAGATCATGTCCTGTAGCGCATGCCAGTGATCCTTGATTCTCAAATGAGTTTGTATCCGTTTGATCACCGTTACCGCATGAAGAGGTCGTGTGATATAGTCGACTGCACCCACTTCAAATCCCTTGACCTCATCATCCAAAGCACCCATCATCGTGACGAAGATCACGGGAATGTCTTTTAGTGCTGGATGCTGTTTCAATCGCAAGCAGGTATGGAAGCCGTCCATATGAGGCATGTTGACATCGAGCAAAATAATGTCTGGTTGGTTTTTTGCTGCAACCTGTATACCATCTACGCCCGACATGGAAAAGACAACACGATACGCATCCTTCAGAATCTCTGATAAGACATGAATATTGCTCGGCTCATCGTCGATAATAAGTACCGTAGGTTTGTTTGGTGTACGAACAGAACATGGATCCACTTTTATTGTCTCCAAAAAGAACGGTACTACGGCGTGGAGTGTGTAAAAATACCTGCCTTGATCTGATTTCTACCCGCGTTCTTTGCTTCATACAGGTACCGATCGGCCTGGCGCAATAATCCTCGTACATCCTGTTGGTGGGAAGAAACCTCTGCATTGACAGACTGTTGTTCCGATGGATCATGGGTAGCCGTTGCGATTCCGAAGCTGAGTGTAATGATGTTCGAAACGGGCGATGCTTTATGAGGAATGGCGCACGCTGCCAAGCTCGATTGTAATCGTTGTGTCACTTGTAACGCACCAGAAGCATCCGTATCGGGCAGTACGCACACAATCTCTTCGCCCCCATACCGCGCCACCAAATCACCAGGTCGTTGCACCTGTCGGTGGAAAACACCGGCAACGATACGCAGACAGTCATCACCCGCTAGATGGCCATATTGATCATTGTAAGCTTTAAAATGATCGACATCCGCCATGATCAACGAAATCGGCGTACAATTACGAACGGATCGAAGCCATTCACGCACAAGCGTTTCATCAAAACCACGGCGGTTCGCTATCCCCGTCAAACCATCCGTTGTCGCGAGGTGCCGCAAAACATCGCGCTGCATTTTTAGCTCTAGATGATTTTTGACTCGGTTGCGCACCACCGGAGGCTGTAAGGGTTTCGTGACATAATCAACCGCACCTACTTCAAATCCGTGTACCTCATCATAAACCGATGATCTTCCTGTGACAAAGAGAATAGGGACGTCTTTCAGAAATGGGTCTTCTTTGCATTGCTGGCATACCTCAAAACCATTCTGGTGTGGCATCACGACATCCAGGAGAATGAGGTCGGGTGTCACGGAGCTCGCAAGTCTCACACCATCGGATCCTGACAAAGCAGAGAGAATCCGGTAGCTGTCTCCGAGAATATCGCGCAGCAGTTCGATTTGGCTGAGTTCGTCATCAATAATGAGCAGGGTAGGCGCTTCCTTGGATCCTTTCAACTGCCAGAGTTCCGCGTTTCGGTTCGATACGGGTGTGTCATACCTCTGGTGGTGGAGAGAATCTCCTTGTTCTATGCTGTGGTTGCTATGACGTTCGGCAGAGGTTTGCAACACACCAATGACAAATCGGTTCTTTCCGGTCGTCTTTGCTTGGTACATGAGCCGATCTGCCAGAGACAACAGTTCATTGGGTTCGACACCGGCGCTTGCAATGGCCGTCGCAATCCCAAAACTGAGCGTAATACAACTTGCAATCGGCGACACTGCATGAGGAATGGCTGCTGCTTCCAGAGCGGCTTGTAATCGCTTTGTGACTTGTAGCGCCCCCGCAGAATCTGTGTCTGGGAGGAGGCACACAATCTCCTCTCCGCCATACCGTGCCACAAGACTGCCTGTGTGTTTCATCTGTTCATCAAATATCTTGGCAACGGCACGTAGGCAGTGATCGCCCGCCGTATGTCCATAGTGATCATTGTAAGCTTTGAAGTGATCAATATCTGCCATGATCAAAGAAAAAGGATTGTTCTTTCGGACTGCTCGTCGCCATTCACGATCAAAGGCAATGTCAAACCCACGGCGGTTTGCAATCTCCGTCAAACCGTCTACCACTATCATGTGTTGCAGCGCATCCCAGTGGTCTTTGATTTTTAGATGACTTTGTATCCGTTTGATCACTGTGGCTGCATGGATTGGTTTCGTGATGTAGTCAACAGCACCCACCTCGAATCCCTTGACTTCATCATCCAAGGCACCCTGCGTCGTCACAAAGAGCACGGGCACATCCCGCAAAGATGGATTTTCTTTGAGTCGCATGCAGGTCGTGAAGCCATCAATGTGTGGCATATGCACATCGAGAAGAATGAGATCCGGTTTGTGCATTTCTGCGACTCGCACGCCATCTTCTCCTGACATGGAGAATAAAACACGATACTCTTTCTTGAGAATCTCCGACAATACGTGAATATTCGCCGGTTCATCATCAACGACCAGAATCGTGGGCTTTCTTAGAGCATGGAGAGAATCTTGAGTCATGATAAGAACCTCCTCATAATGCAAACTCTTTCTGTACCTGCGTGCGGAACAACGATGCAGCATGCTCAAATTCAAAACGGTGAATCGCACTTTCCAGTTGCTCTCCCGACTTCGTCCCAAAGTGTGCTCGATACCAGGGCGAAAACGTGTGAAAAAGATCCATCGCTTCGGTATCCTTTTCGTCCAGCGTCTGTAAAAACGCCTTCATGCGGGCAACACTGGGCTGAACCATCTGGGTGGTGGTTGCTTTCTCTGCTTTTCGTTTCGCCTGATGATCATGAATCGCATGAACCAGTTCGTCCAGCGCGTTGTGTAATGCCAACAACAAAGGGGCGAACCCATCCCCATCTTCCTCCTGGGGGGAATGCTTCAGGGCCGTTTCTAGCGCACCCGCCGCCTCAGCAACACGGTGTGCCGCGAGATTTCCCGCCACACCACGCAATGTGTGTAACCGAAGGAGGGCGGCCGTGTGTTGACCTGATGCTAAATCAGCGCGGGTTTGATGGGCGACCTCTGTAAATTGCTCAAGAAACCGCTCCAACAAGATATCCAACAACCGGACATTGCCATTGAGGTTCAGGGCGGCGGTAGTAGCATCAATGCCAACAATCGTAGGAAAGCGAGGACAGGGATCCTCGGCCTGTGGGGAGGAGGTCTGCGTCTTCTCAGAGAGGGAGGCTGAGACATGCGCGGGCGCAAGACGCGACAGCACCGCGAACAACTCAGCCACCTCAATGGGCTTTGCAACGTGGGCATTCATCCCCACCTGCAGTGCTCGTTCACGATCCGCAGGCAACGCATTGGCGGTCATGGCAATAATGGGTAACATCGTTAGGCCCAACGCACGAATGGCCTTTGTCGCCTCATACCCGTCCATCTCAGGCATTTGTATGTCCATCAATACCGCATCAAACGACGGTTGAGGGGACACCCTAAGCCGATCGACAGCCTCGCGTCCGTGGTTGGCAATTTCCACCACGGCTCCCGCACCCTCTAAAATACACCGCATGACGAGCTGGTTGATCTCGTTGTCCTCCACCAGCAGGAACGAGCGATTAGCAAGCGTTGCTTCGGCGGGTGCGGGGGTCGGGGTCGGAATGGCCGTGTCTACGCATTGCACACCTTGGTTGTGCGGAAGCCCAAAGCGGGCAGTAAAGGTAAAGGTGCTACCCCGCCCGAGTTCACTCGTCACAGCGAGTTCGCCCCCCATGAGGCCGACCAACTGGCGGCAAATCGCGAGTCCAAGACCCGTCCCGCCAAAACGCCGCGTCATAGAAGAATCGGCCTGACTGAAAGGATCAAAGATGATCGATTGCAGGGTAGCATCAATACCGATACCCGTGTCACGTACCGCAAAACCCAAATGGATCTCATCGCTGCCGATGGTAATGATTCTAATAGACAAAACAACTTCGCCCTGTTTTGTGAACTTGATCGCATTGCCGATGAGATTTAACAATACCTGCTGCAGTCGGAGTGCATCGCCGATCAAAATGCTTGGGAGTGTGGGGGGGATCTCAAACACAATCGCAATGTTCTTGTCACGCACGTTGGTTGTTGCGATCGTCTTGAGCACTTTGAGCAGTTCATCACAGGGAAACGGGACTTTTTCTAGATCCAAACGACCCGCTTCTACCTTGGAAAAATCCAGAATATCATTGAGGATACCAAGCAGAGATTGGGCAGATTGTCTCGTTTTATCGAGATAATTGCGTTGTACCGGAGACAATACTGTTTTTTCTAACAGATAAATCAAGCCCAAGACCGCATTCATTGGTGTGCGAATCTCGTGGCTCATATTGGCCACAAAACTGCTTTTTGCACGACTCGCTTGTTCGGCGGCGTCTTTCGCAAGCACGAGTGCACGGTTGGTTTCCTGCAATTCTTCGGCGAGTGCTGCACGTACTTCAGCTTCTTCGCGTTCGCGATGCGCTTGGGCCAGCTCCAGTTCTTTTGCGTGGAACTCTTTGGTAATCCGCAGATTTTCTTCGTGCAATACTTTGCGCCGCAACAGCGCACGAATGCGTGCACGTAGAATCTCAATGTCGCCTGATTTCCCGACAAAATCATCCGCGCCCGCTTCGAGTCCCCGCATCATGTTGTCTTTGGAATCACTTCCGGTCAACATGATGATTTGAAACAACTGCTTCCCCGTCCGTCGTAGGCCATCGAGCTGAAAACAAAGCTCCGTACCACTGATGCCCGGCATGAAGAGATCAATGATCAAGCAATCAAACGCCTCCTTTTCGACGCAGACCAAGGCCGCCTCGCCGCTTTCCACTGCGGTGACTTCGTAGCCGTCTTGTTCTAAGTGGTGCTGGAGGTATTCGAGAAAGGTGCGACTATCGTCCACAATGAGGATGCGTGAACGACGGAGGCTTGGGGATTCTCTTCCGATACTCGGGGGGCGCTCCGAATGACGACGGAGCAGGGAACCAATCCGCATCAAGAGCACATCGGTGTCTTCGGACTTCGCGACATAGGCATCCGCGCCGCTCTCCAGACCCCGTTGTTCCGTCTCACGGCCCACCGCATCGGTGAGCATGACCAGTGGAATATCCCGCGTCTGCACGTTGATACGCAGGATACGTGCGAGATCGTCGCCGTTCATACGCGGCAGGTGATAATCAACGACAATCAAATCGGGTCTGTGCTGGGCCAGATGATCCAGGGCTGCTTCGGCGGTGCTAAAACATTCCGCCGTCCAGCCCTGTTCCTCCATGAGGAACTGCAACTGACGCGCCTGCGTCCGAGAGTCCTCGACGATCATGATGTGCATGGTGTTCTGCAGTCCGTATTTAACGGGCGAGGCACGCCTCTAGTGCCTCAGGCACCACAGGTTTTAGCAAATGCGTATCGAAACCCGCCGCTTTCGCTTTGGCAATGTCATCCTCTTGGCCGTATCCTGTCACGGCTACCAAGTAGACACTACGTCCCGCTTCCGTCTGCCGCAGTCTGCGTGCCGTTTCATAGCCATCGATTCCAGGCAAACCAATGTCCAAAAAGACAATGTCTGGGCATACTTGACTACAAGCCGTGACCGCCGACTCGCCATCGTACACAATGTGAACATGGTGTCCCCAAATTTCCAGCAAGAGCGCAAAAGACTCCGCCACATCGGGATTGTCATCTACCACCAGAATCTGATGAGATTTTGATTCTGTGCTGGTAGATGGAGGCAGTACAGTTGCCAACGTGTGTACCCTCCATAATGGTAAACGCATCGTAAAGGTGCTCCCCAAGCCTCGACCAGGACTCTGTGCTTCGATTTGGCCACCGTGCATTTCTACCAGACTCTTTGCAAGCGTAAGGCCCAAGCCAAGCCCTCCCCGCGCACGGTCAAGACCCTGCTCCTCTTGAATAAACATGTCGAAGATACGGGGCAACAACTCAGGATGGATGCCAATGCCCGTGTCACGGACCTGTACAACCGCCTGTCCTGCTTCCTCAGCGACCGTCAGCCACACTTTGCCACCCGGATCGGTGTACTTGGCCGTATTGGTCAGTAAGTTGCTGATAATTTGGGCAAGCCGCACCGGATCGGCTTCCACGGTCAGGGGTTGGCTCGGAAAACTGGTGTGCAACCGATGGCGTGCCTCTTCCAAGAGCGGTCGGGTTTGCTCCAAAGCACGGTGCGCGATTTCTGCCAGATCGACCGGAATCCTTTGGAGTTGCACCTTCCCACGGGTGATGCGCGAGACATCCAGGAGATCATCCACCAAGCGGGTGATGTGGGAAACCTGACGACTCAGCAAATCCGCTGCCCAACGTACCTGATCGGAGGTCAATGCGGTACCCTGGTGCAGCAATTCGGCTGCATTGCGGATGGGTGCCAAGGGGTTACGCAATTCGTGCCCCAGGATGGCCAAAAACTGATCCTTGCGTTGATCCGCCTCCCGCAGTGCTTCCTCTGCCTGCTTGCGTTTGGTAATGTCGCGGTTGCTGGCGCGGCTTCCGGCGTAACGCCCTGCATCATCATAGACCGCTCGGCAAATGTGTTCGATCCAAGCAATCTGACCATCCGCTCGTTGGATTCGAAACTCCATGGTCATCGGGGCATCGTGATCCCTCTGCTCCGCAAGGTGTACCACAAAACGATCCCGATCCTCCGGATAAATAATACGCTCTAAAAGACGTGCGTCTTCTAAGAACGCAGCGGCTGGATAGCCAGTGATGTGCTCGCTTGCCGGTGAAACATAGCGGTAACGACCATCTTCTCCACGCCAGGTTTCCCAATCTGCCGTAAAGTCGGCAACGGTACGATAGCGCAACTCGCTTTCTCGTAGTGCTGCCGTCCGTTCGGCCACCAACAATTCCAGGTGTTCGCGGTGGCGGAGCAGTTCGGTTTCTACGCGCTTGCGTTGGGTAATGTCCTGCTCTGTGCCCCGCAAACCCACGATCAGCCCCTGTGCGTCAGACCGTGCCTCACCACGAATGTAGATCCAACCAGTCGAGCCATCGGGATGAACGGTTTCTAACTCGCCATCGTATGGCTCGCCCGATCGAAGGGCATCTTCCATTATGATCGAGAGCTGTGCAAAACTCTCAGAAGTGTAGAACTGTGCCAAACTCCGGTAAGTCAGCGGTTGCGACATCGGTTCGATGCCTGCAATGCGGTAGCGTTCTGCAGACCACTGAAGGACATCTTCCGTGGGATCCCACTCCCAGCTTCCCACTTGGGCTAGGCGCTGTGCTTCCCGCAGTTCAGCCTCACGTTGGCGCAACGCATTCTCGGTGCGACGTCGCTCGGTAATGTCATAGACCGTGGAGCGATCCATGAGGTAGCCGCCGGTATCCCCCCGTACAATCATCGTGCTCAGAAGCACCGGCAGGATGCTGCCATCCTTGCGTACCATGTCAAACTCCAGATCCTTGATCCAGCCCTGCTCCTTGAAATCGGGGAAACTGCGTTGAAACGTGAGGGCACTTTCTAGGGTCAACAGATCTTGGAAGCGTGTACGCCACAACAATTCTTCGCGGGTATAGCCAAGCCAGGCCAATTCCGTGTCGTTGATCCGCACAAAGACCCCTTCCGCATCCAGCGAATGATAGCCCACGGGCGCACGATCGTAGAGATCGGCCATTTCTGTGGCATGGCGACGCATGGCGTCTTCTGCGTGTCGACGCTCGATCATCTCTTGTGCCAGGTGGCGATTGGCTTCTGAGAGTTCCGTGGTGCGCGACTTCACCATCTGGCGCAACGAACCTTGCCAAAGCCAGCCAATGCTCCACGCCAACAAAAGCACCACAAGCGCAACACTGAGGGGCAAAAGAAACTGGGACGTGGAATAATATTCGGATGGTTGGATCAACCATTTTTGGCGAATGCGATCAAACGTGCCGTTGGCCATGGTAATGGACAAACCTTCGTTCAACAGCGCCAAAAGCCGTTTGTCCCCATTGCGAACAGCAAAACACAATTCCTGGTAGTCGGTGAGCGGCAGTCCGACGATTTTCAGGTTCAGAGACAACGCATCGATCTGGTCTTGCGCGGTAAGTTGCTGTAACAGCGTAGCATCGCCGATCCCGCTCGCCAGTTGCCGCAAGGCACTTGGAATGGACGAGGTGGTGATCACAAAATCCGTGAGGTGGTGTCGACGTACGTACTGTGCGCCCACGTCATCGGCCATGACCAAGACCTTTTTGTCCTTGAGGTCGGCCGCGCCCAGGATGCGATTGTCTTCCTTGCGCACCACAATGGTACCCGGCATGTGCAGATAAGGAACGCTAAAATCAAAAAGGGTGCTACGATCCTGAGTACGCGCAACGACAGGCAGCACTTGCAGATTTCCCTCACTAAGGGACTGCTCTAGGGTTGTGCGTGGGCCGGGTCTGAATTGTACCTCTCGTCCCATCGCGGCTAGCACGGCGCGTAACAGTTCAACAGAAAAACCATCTGCCCGACCGTCCTGTGTGAGGAGGGCAAAGGGCGGATTGTTGTCCTCCACACCCGATCGTACCGACACCGAGGGAAAATCGGTCAGGAGGCTCCATCCCTCCCAACGGTAGTTGTCTGCTTCGGTGTCTGCGCGTGCGGCTTGGCCTGTCAGCAATAGGGCAAGGACACAAAGGGCAGGCAAACAAAAGAGAAATTGGGTTGGCATAGCAGGACACCACGGACAAGTCTGTTGAGCACTTTAGCACAAATGGCTAAGATCCGTGCCCGAGACGCGGTGTTCTGCTTGCGTCCATTTTGCGTTGTTTTCGCCCATCCCGTGTCCCATACGAAGAGCAGTGCCCGTTGGTTGGCCCGTCACCATGCCGACCCCTATGTTCGAGAGGCCCGTGCGCAAGGATTGCCCTCCCGATCGGCGTTCAAGCTAGAAGAGATCCAGCAGCATGATCGGATCCTACGACCTGGCATGACAGTGGTTGACCTGGGCGCTGCGCCTGGCGGCTGGTCGCAGGTAGCTGCCACCCATGTGGTGCCGAACGGTCGTGTTTTTGCCTTGGACATTCTACCCATGCCGAAGGCAACCGAAGGGCCCTTTAGGGGCGTAGAATGTATCCAGGGTGATTTTCGGGAACCATCGGTCTCTGAGCAACTCCTAACAAAGCTGGGAGGCAGGTGTGTCGATCTGCTGCTGTCCGACATGGCTCCTAATCTGTGCGGGATTCCTGCAGTCGATCAGCCGAGATCTATGCAACTCGCAGAATTGGCTGATGAATTCGCACAGCAGGTGCTTAACCGAGGCGCATCCCTTCTCGTGAAGGTCTTTCAGGGCGAAGGATGTGATGCCTTCCTAGGACAGTTGAAGCACCATTTTGGAACGGTTACGGTACGCAAACCAAAATCCTCGCGGCCAGAAAGCCGAGAGGTGTATCTGTTAGCAAAGCGTTTCCTACTGTAGCTTTGCGCTAGGGTCACTGGTAAGATGAACGATTGCGGGCCTGACGATTGATTCCGAGGATAACCTATTGAACGACATGGCAAGAAATCTCATTCTCTGGGTGGTGATCGCGGTTGTCCTGATGTCGGTGTTCAATAATTTTGGATCCCACCAGGCTTCTTCACAACACCTAGATTACTCGCAGTTTATCGCCTATGTGAAACAGGGGCGAATCCAACGGGTGATCATAGAAGAGCGATCGATTCGTGGCATCCTGCAGAGCGGAGATCGCTTCAACACCTACAATCCATGGGATCCAGGACTGATGGGCGACTTGATCGCGAATGGTGTCGCCATCGATGCACGTCCTCCGGAGCAACAGGGCATCCTGATGCAGATGTTTATTTCCTGGTTCCCGATGTTGTTGCTCATTGGTGTGTGGATTTTTTTCATGCGCCAGATGCAGGGGGGAGCGGGGGGACGTGGTGCTCTCTCGTTTGGGAAAAGTCGTGCGCGGATGCTGAACGAGGATCAGGTCAAAGTGACGTTTGCAGACGTTGCGGGGGTCGAAGAAGCCAAGGATGAGGTCAGCGAACTCGTGGAGTTTTTGCGTGATCCCGGGAAGTTTCAGAAATTGGGTGGGAAAATCCCACGCGGTGTGCTCATGGTAGGGCCGCCCGGCACAGGAAAAACCCTGCTTGCCAAGGCCATTGCAGGGGAAGCAAAGGTGCCTTTCTTCACGATCTCTGGCTCCGATTTTGTCGAGATGTTCGTAGGCGTGGGTGCTTCCCGCGTGCGGGATATGTTTGAGCAGGCCAAGAAACATGCGCCGTGTATCATTTTCATCGATGAAATTGATGCGGTGGGACGTCATCGTGGGGCGGGGTTGGGCGGTGGTCATGACGAGCGAGAGCAAACCTTGAACCAACTCCTGGTAGAGATGGATGGGTTTGAGGGCAGCGAGGGTGTCATTGTCATTGCTGCGACGAACCGTCCAGACGTGTTGGATCCTGCGCTGTTACGCCCGGGTCGTTTTGATCGCCAGGTGGTCGTGCCACTGCCAGATGTGCGCGGTCGCGAACAAATTTTGCGTGTCCACATGAAGCGCGTGCCGCTCTCGGAGGACGTCCTGCCGGGCATCATTGCACGAGGTAGCCCTGGTTTTTCGGGGGCTGATCTTGCAAACCTCGTCAACGAGGCGGCTCTGTTCGCCGCACGATCCAACAAACGCCTGGTCGAAATGGAAGACTTCGAGAAGGCGAAAGACAAGATCATGATGGGTGCCGAACGCCGTTCAATGGTCATGAGCGAGGAAGAGAAAAAACTCACGGCTTACCATGAATCGGGACATGCCATCATTGGGCGCTTGGTGCCGGTACATGACCCAGTCTACAAGGTGAGCATCATTCCGCGTGGTCGCGCTCTCGGTGTCACGATGTTTCTGCCCGAAGAAGATCGGTATAGCTTTAGCAAGCAGCGATTAGAAAGCCAGATTGCGAGTTTGTTCGGGGGTCGGTTGGCGGAGAAAATCATCTTCGGCCCAGAATGTGTCACCACGGGTGCCAGTAATGACATCCAGCGTGCGACCGATATTGCTCGCAGCATGGTGACTCGTTGGGGGTTCTCCGACAAACTAGGGCCTCTGACTTACATGGAGGATGAGGGCGAGGTTTTCTTGGGGCACTCGGTCACGCAACACAAAATGGTATCGGATGAAACAGCACACATCATTGACAAAGAGATTCGGAGCATCGTCGATCGCAATTTCCAGCGTGCTGAAAAGTTGCTTACAGAAAACATGGACAAGCTCCATTTGATGGCGGAAGCACTGATCAAGTACGAAACCATCGATGCTACACAGATCGACGATATCATGTCCGGCAAAGCGCCACGCCCCCCCGAGGGATGGGACGATACCCCGCGTGATCAATCCGCCCCGATCAATCCACCGAGTCTGGACGCTAACGAAGAGGATCATTCCGATGGCGGACGGATTGGGGGCCCAGCCCAGTTGCATTGAACCACCGCATCCCACCCCGCAGGTGATGGGCATTTTGAACGTCACCCCGGACTCTTTCTTTGACGGTGGACGCACAGAAACGCTTGCGGCGGCGATAGACCGCGCAGCTTGCATGGTTGCAGAGGGTGCCCACATGATTGATGTGGGTGGCGAGTCTACACGCCCTGGTGCGACGCCCGTTTCTGCAGAACAAGAGATCACGCGCGTGGTGCCTGTCCTGGAGGCGTTGCGCGTTCGTTTTCCGATCACCCTCTCGGTAGATACCAGCAAGCCAGAAGTGATGGCGGCAGCACTTGGCGCGGGAGCTACCTTTCTCAATGATGTGCGTGCCTTGCGTGTTCCTGGTGCCTTGGGTATTGCTGCGTCAGGTTCGGCGCGTGTCTGTCTCATGCACATGCAAGGCGAGCCTTCCACCATGCAACGTGAACCCCATTATCACGATGTTGTGGCCGAGGTCAGGGATTTTTTGGCGGCGCGTGTGCGTATTTGCGAGGAAGCAGGCATTTCCCGGGATCGTTTGGTCGTTGATCCGGGTTTCGGATTCGGAAAGAACCTGCTACACAACCAGCTTCTCTTGCATCATTTGGATACCCTAGTGCACGGGCTGGGTCTTCCTGTCCTGGTTGGGCTGTCTCGTAAATCCATGCTGGGAAACATACCGACCGCGCAGCGCCTCTATGGAAGTCTTGCGCTTGCTGTGATCGCTGCTTGGCAAGGGGCCAGTATTTTGCGTGTTCACGATGTTGGGGCCACTCTTGAGATGCTGCGGGTGGGTCATGCTGTGCGTACAGCAGCGCAGGAGCAGGGGGGAATGGTGATGATCGTATGGAAATCTCTGTTTTTGTCTACAGGCGCAGTGTTGCTGGCGTTGTCTTGGATGGCACCTACCGTTGTCCTGGCCGCCTGCCCCGTAGAACCAGAGGTGGTGACGATTCCGGGTGGAGATTTTATGATGGGTTCACCTCCAGGGGAACAGGGGCGTGCTGAGGATGAGACACTGTATCGTGTGCATGTGGATCGTTTCTCCCTCGGAAAGTATGCCGTCACCTTTACAGAATACAATTGTTTTGTCGACGATACCAATGGGCGCATCGCGTCTGACGAAAGTTGGGGCGGAGAAAACCGTCCAGCGATCAATGTAAGCTGGCTGGATGCGATGGACTATGCAAAATGGTTGAGCCTAAAGACCGGAAAACCGTATCGTCTCCCGACCGAAGCAGAGTGGGAATATGCGGCGCGGGCGGGTACGACCACACCATATTATTGGGGCAATGCTGCCAGTCACGAGTATGCGAACTACGGAAAGGATGTCTGTTGCGGTGGCATGGCGGAAGGGAAGGATGCGTGGATCTATACTGCACCGGTGAGTTCTTTTGCGCCAAACCCTTGGGGTTTGTATGACATATTGGGAAATGTGTGGCAGTGGACCTGTTCTGCGTACAGTAAAAACTATGCGGATGGCAGCGAGGCCGTGTGCGCAGACGTCCACAATACGGCCAATCGTGTCTTTCGTGGTGGCAGTTGGAGTGAGGATGCGCGTCACCTTCGTGTAGCCAATCGCTACATCAGTACACCCGCTTACCGTGACCGCGACGTTGGGTTTCGTCTGGTTCGCAGTGGCCCGTGATCTTGCGTACCACCGTTCACAGCCGCACTGGAACACCTCAAGGTGCTGTTGGTGGAGCGCGATGTGCCAATGGCCGGGTACGTCGCCACCAGCGACGGCGCAACCAGGATCCGGTGATGTACCGTGGTGGGGCAGGGCAGGGGTACAGGGTGAGGCTTTTGATCATACCCGTCTGTAACGCTTCTTGCAGAGGTGCAAACCAGTCTTGCTCTAAACGGCCCAAGGTCTGATCCTGACCCGCAGAAACCTCTGTGGGTGCAAGCGCATCAGGATCGGGCAGGACGATGAGATCCCGTGTCCCTGCCTGACGGAGCCAAGCCTCGGCGTTCGTCGGTGTAGCTGTGTGGGGTGTCGCGGCAAGGCAGGCCAACCCCAAGACCAAGGGATCGTCGCTCCAGACTTGGCTAAACCCATTCTTGGAGACGGTGGGAGTGCATCCCTCACCCCAAAGCCACACGCTGTTGACGGGCCAAGCGCCGCGTGCTTCGCGCTCTGTGTTGATTGGGCTTTGGTGGAGTAGGATCTGGCTGCTGGTGAGCCACTTTCGCCACGCCCTGCTGTCTTCGCCCTGCGGCAGGTGGTCGCGAATGTCCTGGCCGTGCACAACCGACAGAGCGGACGTGCGGATGCGGTCTACCCTAGACAGTGGCAGTGGTAGATACCACCGCGTCGGATGCAGCACCTTCAAACGACCGTTCCCTTGCGAGGTCGGAGGCTCTTCGGTGGAGAGTGCTGCGGCCAGGCGCTCCGCTTCGTCCAGGGAGAGGGTGAGCACTCGCTGGTCGAACAACCGTATGCCGGATCGGTTGGGTTCCAAATACACAGGGTCGGCGCGGATCCATCCCTCCTGCGTTAATTCGACCGGATCGGCGCTGTCAAATGCGTGTGTTACCGCCGCAATCGGCAACGATGCCTCGGTTGGAACACCGAAAAGCCGGAAGAACAACGCCTCCAGACCCCTCCCCGATCCCTCGTCAGGCAGTGGATCGGATCGGGTGAATAGGCGTTCTAGCGCGGGAAAACGCTCTGTTATTTCGTGCGTGTTCCGTAGCAGCCCGGGAATGACCAACGTCAATGTCGTCATCGCCGATCTTGCCGAGCGTGATCCTGCCCCAGAATGACGATTACAGTTTTTCCTTGATACGTGCCGATTTACCGCTCCGCTCGCGCAGATAATACAGCTTGGCACGGCGTACAGCACCACGGCGCTTGATGATGATCTCTGCCGTCGTTGGGCTGTAGGTTTGGAAGGTGCGTTCGACCCCCTCACCATGGGACATTTTGCGCACAATGAAAGCAGAACCAAGGCCACGGTTGCGGCGGGCAATCACCACCCCTTCAAAGGCCTGTAGGCGCTCTCGCTCGCCTTCCTTGACGCGGGTCTGCACGATCACCGTGTCGCCTGGGCGGAAATCCGGAATGGGGCGAGTCATCTGCTCGGCCTCTACTTGTTGAAGAAGGGTCATCATAAAAAAACTCCCTACCAATGTTAAAAAGTGGAAATAAAGATAACTGCCCTGGTACCCAATGCCTGTAGCCTTTGATAAACCCCTTCCTGAGGCAAATCGGGAAGGGGCTGATCCGAAAGTCAAAACTCCTCGCAGGGAGGAACTATGTCCAACAGTGCCTGTTGTTCGTCAGTCAGGACAAGGCCAGACCACAGGTCAGGGCGGCGTTGGCGGGTACGACTGAGCGATTGTGTCAGGCGCCAGCGTCGGATAGCCTCATGGTTGCCCGACAACAACACCGTCGGTACTGGCTGTCCGGCGTATACCTCCGGGCGGGTGTAGTGCGGGTGATCGAGCAGACCACGCACAAAAGAATCTTGATCCGCTGAGGCAGGGTCTCCCAACGTCCCTGGGAGGAGGCGTGTGATGCCGTCGATCACGACCATAGCGGCCAATTCCCCTCCACTCAGCACATAGTCACCAATGGACAATTCCCAATCGACCGAGGTTTCGAGGAACCGCTCATCCACCCCCTCATAGCGACCTGCGATGAAAATCAGTGCAGAGTGCGTGGCGAGTTCCTGTAAAACCGCTTGGGTCAAGGGTCGTCCCTGAGGGGAAAGATAGACCACAGGGGCAACACAGCCCAGCGCCACACGTGCGGCTTGTAAAGCCTCCGAGAGCGGCTGAACCTTCATCACCATGCCAGGGCCACCCCCGTAGGGGCGGTCATCGACCGTGTGGTGACGATCGGTGGTGTACGCACGCGGATTCCAGAGATCAAGATGCAACGCACCCGCACGCAACGCTCGACCTGTGATGCCGTAGTGCAAGGCATTAAACATCTCTGGGAAAAGCGTAATCACACCCAAGCGCACTGCGTCAGAACTCCGGATCCCAATCTACCAACAAGCGTCTCTCCGCTAAATCCACAGACCGTACCACCTGTTCCGGGAGATAAGGGATGAGACGCTCTCGATCGCCTCGAACGACGAGTACATCATTGGCACCGGTTTCTACCAGATGTACCACTGTGCCAAGATCCACGCCGTCTAGGGTGAAGGCTCGGAGTCCCACCAAGTCAGCCCAGTAATATTCGCCGTCTTCTGGTGCTGGAAACACCTCGCGGGGCACCGAAATTTCGCAACCCACCAGGGGCAAAGCGGTGGTAGGGTCGGTGCAACCGGCGAGCAAAGCCACGATCCCCTTAGTGCCCAACCGACTGTCCAACAACGCTCGTTCGTACACTTGATCGGCGTTGCGAATCAACCAGGGTTGGTACTTCAGGAGATTCTCTCGTGGGTTGGTGTAAGACTGCACCTTCACCCAACCTCGCACGCCAAAGACGCCGACAATGCGCCCTACAAGCACATGCCCCATCACTACACTCAGGCGGCCGCGCTGCTGGCTTGTTGCTTGCGGTAGTCTTTGAGCAGGTTGGAGACGGCCGCAGAGGTTTGTGCCCCCTTGGACAACCAGTACTCTACACGATCGAGCTTGACCAACACGGGCACATCGGCACCTACTGCAATGGGGTTGAAATACCCCACTCGTTCGATGTAGCGGCCATCACGGCGGCTGCGGCTGTCGGTGACAACGATGTGATAAAACGGACGCTTGAGCATTCCAGTACGAGAAAAGCGGATAGTAACCATCGCGAATCTTGGATCCTTGTCGAGGCAAAAAAAGGTAAAGGTCGATCATTCTATTGGAAGTTGCAGCAGATTGGAATGGATGATCTGGTCTTTAGGACGCCTTTTCACCGAAGGTGCGAACGCTCTGGGATTCTAAACCGAGTTTTTTGAGACGGTAGCGCAAGACACGGGGGCGGATGCCGAGGATCCGTGCTGCATGGGTACGATTGCCCTGGGTCTCTTGGAGCGCGTGTAGGATGGTTTCTCGCTCAACGGCGTCCAGGAACGGGTCGAGTACGCTTTCTGTGGGAGGAACCTCCTCTATGAGGAGCGTGCCGGAGGAAGATGTACTGGGCACAGTCGCAGGGGATTTGTCCGAGCATTCTGACCATTCTGACCATTCTGGGAAGCATGCGCTTGGCAAATCCATGGATGGAAGAGCGATGGCTGGAAGGCCGATGGCTGGTAAACACAGGTCTCCCTCTTGGATGATGCCCCGTTCGCACAAGGTCATGGCACGTTCTAGAATGTTTTCGAGTTCTCGCACATTACCTGGGAAGGCATAACACAACAGGGCATTGCGTGCGGCCTCCGAGACCTGCGGCACCAGCACGCCAGACAAAGCCGCACATCGACCCAAACAATACTCCAGCAGCAGAGGGATGTCTTCGCGTCGATCGCGTAAGGGGGGAACGTGTAGTTCAATGACGTTCACACGATAATAGAGATCTTTTCGGAAGCTGCCCATCTGTACCAAAGAAGCGAGATCTTTGTGGGTTGCGGACAGAAGACGCACATCTACAGGTACTTCACGAGAGGCACCTACTGGACGTATGGCCTTCTCTTGTATGGCTCGTAGCAGCTTCACTTGCATGGAGAGCGGGAGATCGGCAATCTCATCCAAGAACAACGTTCCCCCTGAGGCAGCCTGGAACAACCCATCGTGTTCGTGCACAGCACCGCTGAAAGCACCACGACGATGGCCAAACAATTCGCTCTCCATCAGTTCAGAGGGGATGGCACCGCAATTGACCGGTATAAAGGGATGTTCGGCGCGTGGCCCCTGTTCGTGGATGCGTCGTGCCACCAACTCTTTGCCGGTACCAGATTCTCCGCTGATGTGTACGGGAGCTTGGCTACGAGCCACCTTGGTGATCATAGCGCGTACCGTGTGGATGGCCGTCGAATGACCGAGCAGCCGATAACGGGTACGCGGTTGATCCGAAATCGGGTGTCGGGAAATCTGCAATGCCGTGGTGACGAGGTTGCGCAAAATCTGAAGGTCAAGCGGTTTTGAAACGAAGTCAAAAGCCCCTCCCTTAAGGGCGCGTATGGCGGTTTCCATGTTTCCATGTGCCGTGATGACGGCCACCGGAATGGTTGGATAAAGGCGCTGGATGTGTTCTACGAGTTCGGTGCCATCGCCATCGGGTAGGCGGAGATCGGTAATGCACAGATCCACCGAACGACGCGCCAAAGCCAACCGAGCTTCCTCTAGGTTGGAAGCCGCACAGGTTTCTATACCCATACGTTCCATCGTAATCTCCAGCAGTTCTAGAATGTCTGGTTCGTCGTCAACAATCAGTGCTAGGTGCCTGTCCGCCATGGTACGATGACCCTGTTGTTTCGATGTCTGTGCTGATACCCACCCGTCCCACGGGGTTGGCCCCCGTTGGCCCATTGGCTTGGAGGCTACCATGAACCTGTTGTTATTGCGTCATGCCCGTGCAGAAAGACCGGATCCAGCGGTCTATCCCGATGACGATCTACGTCCTCTCACGGAGGCGGGTGTCAAGCGTCACCGCAGGGTCTCCAAAGTGTTCCATGCAATGGGCATACGGCCTGATCGGATCATTACCAGTCCTCGATTGCGTGCGCGTCAGACGGCAGAGATCACTGCTGCGGTACTCGGCCTGGAAGAGAGGTTAGTACAAAACGTTGTGCTGGGCGCAGAATACTCCCTGCATGCCGTGCTGGAAATGTTGGCGATCTGTGATCCGAAGGAAATGGTGATGTTGGTTGGTCACGAACCTGATTTGGGTGTATTGGCTGGGCAACTCTTGGGGCCGAACGCTGGGCCTACTGTCCGCTTCCGTAAGGGTGCCTTGTTAGGATTGTCTTTTCCCGGGATTCCTCAGCCTGGCAGTGGTGTCTTGGCGTTTTTCTATCGGCCGGACGATTTGCTGGCGTTGTCGTAACGAAACGGTTTAGGTTTAGTCTTCTGAGGCTGGATGCAGTAGCGCGATCCATTCGTGACCATAGCGCCGCAAGGCACCCATCTCGATGCCACCGATGCGTTGCAGGTGTTCGAAACTCTGCGGAGGATGGCGAGCGAGTTTCAACAACACATCATCTGCGACGATCCATCGGCGCGGTCGGTTTTCGGCCCGTGCTTGTTGTTCGCGCCAAGCGGCCAAGTGTTGCAGAAGGACGAGCGGCTTGCCTTCTAGCGTCTGAAAGCCACGCACCCGTTTCCAGGCATTCACGGGCAACGTGCCGCACATTGCGACCTCTGCGAGATTTGCGCACTCTTCCGTCATGCGGCTCTGTTGTCCGTCTTGTTCGAGTTTTTGCTGCATCTGCTGGTAGAGGGGCACCAAATAACGGACATCATCGGCAGCATAGCGCAACTGGCCAGGATGCAGGGGGCGACTCGTCCAATCTGTGCGTGTGTATGCCTTTTCGAGCGTAACACCGCACGCAGCCTCCACAAGAGCACCGTACCCCACTTGTTCACCATAGCCGAGCAACGTAGCCGCGAGTTGTGTGTCAAACAGCGGGTCGATCACGATCTGGTGGTGTTCGTAAAAAATCTCCAGATCCTGACGTCCTGCGTGTAACACCTTTGTGATGGCGCGTGATTTGACAATCTCCCACAGGGGGCTCACATCGGACAAGACCAACGGATCCACCACCGCCAATACCCCAGGGGCCGCTACTTGAAGGAGGCATAACTGTGGAAGGTAGGTGCGTTCCCGCACAAACTCCGTGTCCAAGGCAACGAAAGTGCGCAACGCTAACTGGGCGCAAAGACGTTCCAGTGCTTCCTGGGTATCGATATACGCTGCCGTTTCGGGCAGACCCTCTTGGCAATCCTGTTGGCAATCCTGCTGGCAATGGGATGTCATCGGGCGCGACGAACCAAGAACCACCACACGATGAGTCCAATCAGGACGACACCCACCATATTGACAAACCATGTGATCATTGCAACCTCGCACCGTGTCGGGTTCCAGACGATTCCGTGATTGTTTCACGAAAAAATCAGGTTTTTTCTATACCACTGCTCCATAGCCGCCATGGGCAGGTGCTGATTATAGATCCAAATGTACCTGGAAGTGTGGTGCACTTTTAATGCGCCTCGTCCCAATTGCCGCCCACACCTACGGAAACGTCCAGCGGAACAGACATGTGTGCTGCATGGATCATGCACTCACGTACCTGTGTACTGACCGCTTCTACCTCGTTTTTGATAACCTCAAAGACCAGTTCATCATGGACTTGCAATACCATCCGCGCAGGAATACGAGTACCTTCCAGCCAATCATCAACACGAATCATTGCGCGTTTGATAATATCCGCTGCGGTTCCCTGCATGGGCGCATTGATGGCCGTACGTTCTGCATACTCTCGCTGTTGACGATTGCGGGCATGAATCGCAGGTAAGTGCAAACGCCGACCCTCCACCGTCTCCACAAAACCCTGTTTTCTCGCAGTTTCACGGATCTCTTCCATGAAACGCGACACCCCTGCGTAACGATCAAAATACAGATCCATATAGCGTTGTGCAGCAGACTGCTCAATCCCCAGTTGCCGTGCCAATCCAAACGCAGACATACCATACAGCAAACCAAAATTGATGGCCTTTGCCGATCGGCGTTGCTCCTCCGTGACCTGTTCCAGCGGTGCACCAAACACCTCAGAGGCCGTTACGCGATGAACATCACGCCCCTCTGCAAACGCTGCGACCAGTCTAGCGTCCTGAGAGAGATGCGCCATGATGCGCAATTCAATTTGCGAATAATCCACCGAGAGCAATTGATAACCAGGGGCTGCAACAAAAGCAGCGCGAATGCGTCGACCCTCTGGGGTACGGACAGGAATATTCTGCAGGTTGGGATCCGAGGAAGACAAGCGTCCCGTAGCAGTCACCGCTTGATGGAAACAGGTGTGGATACGACCCGTGCGCGGATGGATCTGTTCCGGCAACCGATCGGTATACGTCGATCGCAATTTGCTGAGCGTTCGGTGGACGAGCAGCTTCCGAGGAAGCTCATGTTCCTCGGCGAGTTGTTCTAAAACGGCTTTGTCGCTGGAAGGTTGTCCGGTACCGGTTCGTTCTCGAACAGTCAGTTTCATCCGACCAAAAAGAATCTCTTGGATCTGTTTTGGAGAGGACAGGTTAAACGTACCTCCTGCGAGACGGTGGCACTCTTGTTCTAAGGCGAGCAATCGTACCGCAAGTTCCTGGGAGTGAACGCGCAACAGGGTGCGATCCACCAAGATACCATGGCGCTCCATGCGTGCCAGCACCGGAATCAGCGGCATTTCCATGGTTTCGTAGAGCGCACAGAGGCGTGGTGCGCTCTGTAAGGAGGGCCAAAAGCGTTGGTGCAAACGCCAGGTCACATCCGCACCCACTGCGGCGTACTCAGCAGCGCGTTCGATCGGCACCTGATCAAAAGAGATCCGATGCACCCCCTTGCCAGTCACTTCTTCGTAGGGTAGGGGCCGCTCTCCAAGAAACTTCGAGGCCAGCGTGTCCCGATCGTGTTGGCTAGAGGTGCTGTCCAAGACATACGATTCCAGCATGGCATCGTGGCGCATACCCACGAGTTGGATGCCATGATGGGCCAAGGCACCGACCGCGTGTTTGAGATCATGACCGAGTTTGGCGCAATTCGAATTTTCTAGGAGGGGCTTGAGCCGAGTCAGCGCCTCTGTCCGATCCAAAGAATCTGTGTCAGGGTGTCCGAAGGCATATCCAAGAGGTACATACGCAGCCTTGCCCGGTTCGGTCGCACAAAAAAACCCAACGATTGGTGTCTCTGTCTTGTCCGGTTCCGCAGTATAGACCTCCAAGAAAAACAGCGTAGCCTCGCAAAGCGTTTGGATCAAGGCATCCAGCGCCGCCAGCGTCGATATCCGCTGGTAGACCAGAGGGATAGGCGGTTCGTTGAGCCACGATCGAAACTCCAAACGGGTCAGCCATTCTTTGAGGATAGCATCGTTCTGTGGCGCACGGCGGAGATCAGCAAGACCTACGGGTAACGTCACATCGCAACGAAGGGTAATCAACTGGCGTGTGAGCGGCAGTTGGTGCAGGGAGGCACGGAGGCTCTCGCCCACCTTGCCCTTGATCGCGGCTGCCTGTTCGATGATCGCATCCAGGGAACCATAGTCCACAATCCAGCGAGCTGCCGTTTTCGGCCCCACACCCGGCACACCTGGAATGTTGTCCGAGGTGTCGCCCACCAGCGTAAGGTAATCCACCATGCGTTCAGGAGGGACACCAAATTTGGCGATGACAGCTGCTCGATCGACGGTGACGTTCTTCGCCGTATCGAGTAGGGTAATGTGATCATCGACGAGTTGTGTAAGATCCTTGTCGCTGGTCACAATGACAGTGTGCACACCTTGCGCCCGTGCTTGGACAGCCAGGGTTGCGATCACATCGTCTGCCTCGACACCTTCGATTAGGAGGATCGGCAGACCCATGGCACGGATCATCGCGTGTAGGGGTTCGATCTGGGCGATCAGTTCGTGAGGTGTGGCGGGACGGTTGGCTTTGTAGGCGGGATCCAGATCGTCCCGAAAGGTACGACCTGGTGTATCGAAAACCACCGCCCATCGCTCGGCAGACTGTTCCGCCATCAGCTTGCGGAGCATCTGTACCACACCCAGGATGGCACCAGTCGGCTCGCCTCGTGACGTGGTCAAGGATGGCAAAGCATGAAAGGCACGAAACAGATAGGACGAACCGTCCACCAACAGCAGAGACATACCACCCCCTACGCATGACTCCAGCGTCTCGCACCTTTGTGCGATCTGACTAGGGGATTTTGCAGTGCTTGCAGCCGGTATTCACGCCAAGGAGCGTGTACAAGGGGCACCAACTGAGCAACGCAGTCACGAGCGGGACGATCCCAATCCAGCCCCATGGCGTCTGTGGCCCCACGAATACCAATGCGATGCAAACAAGACCCACCACGATGCGCAAAATGCGATCAACGGTGCCAACGTTTTTTAGTGCGAGCAATAGGTTCATCAACGTCTCCAATTTTGGATAACCAGAGGTGATGATACTCTAAGTCTATGCGCAACGGGACGAGTTGTGTCTGTTTCGGCGGGTGCAGCAAGCGGTAACACACTCGATGTTCAAGTTCGTAATCAATGAATTACAAAAAACTTGGACATCGAATGCGTAGCAAACCTGTTCAATTTTGACAGGCGGTTGGCAGGTAGGGGTACATGGTGGTGGTTGCAGCGACAGCAACGCTGTTAGCTGCGGCGGTGGTTCCGCACGTCCAGCTGACTGTCCCATCGGCGTTCACAGCGCCAATGACGCCGATAAACTTGCCATCAATGGCAGCGTTTCCAAGGGTTCCAAGGGTGACAATGATCGATGCAGCCGTGGCACTGGTATAGGTGTAGGTCAATCCGGCCACATTGGAAGTATGGTTAGTCGGCAGTGCTACGCCTGGGATGGCTGCTGCGAATCCACCATTGGACGATACGTACTCGGTAGCGATGGTTTTCATGGCATCCAAGTCAGTGATGCCTTCTGATACTCTCGCTTTGATCATGTAGTTCTGGTAGGCAGGCAGGGCAACTGCTGCCAGAATGCCGATAATCGCGATGACGATCATCAGTTCAATGAGCGTAAAACCAGATTGATTCTTTCTCATGGTACTTTCTCCGTAAGGATTGAGTGCTCGATGCTCACTTAAGACACTTGAACACCGAGCAAGCGATCAATCGTCAACTACTGTTAATGTTGACAGGCGGTTGGCAGGTAGGGGTACATGGTGGTGGTTGCAGCGACAGCAACGCTGTTAGCTGCGGCGGTGGTTCCGCACGTCCAGCTGACTGTCCCATCGGCGTTTACAGCGCCAATGACGCCGATAAACTTGCCATCAATGGCAGCGTTTCCAAGGGTTCCAAGGGTGACAATGATCGATGCAGCCGTGGCGCTGGTATAGGTGTAGGTCAATCCGGCCACATTGGACGTATGGTTGGTCGGTAGTGCTACGCCTGGGATGGTTGCTGCGAATCCACCATTGGACGATACATACTCGGTAGCTATGGTCTTCATGGCATCCAAATCGGTGATGCCCTCTGATACTCTCGCTTTGATCATGTAGTTCTGGTAAGCAGGCAGGGCAACCGCTGCCAGAATGCCGATAATCGCGATGACGATCATCAATTCAATGAGCGTGAAACCAGATTGATTCTTTTTCATGATACTTTCTCCGTAACAACATTGGGTATTGGATGGTGGATCGCATGATCCACAGTCACCGACTGTGGCCTGCAGTTATCATGCCACTCATGACAGATGGTGCACGCATCACGCCCTGTGCATCTTTATGGCACCCTTGTACCGCCTTTCCTTCGTGATCACCGCGAAAATGTCACACCCCCCTCTGTGACATCGCTCGGAAATGTCGCACCCCCCATGGTGACACCTCTCGTCTATGTCACACTCCTCGTGACAACCCTGACGTCAACTTCCTCAATGCCAAGTGCTAAACCACCCCATGGCTCTACGCCCTGGGGTTTCAAGGATGAACCCGTAGGGGTCTCCAGGCTCTCGCATTTCTGCTACAACCTCCTGGCCGTGACCGATGGCAATTCCTCTTGCACAAACGACCCACTCTGACGGTCTACTGCACCGTGATTGTACCGGAAGGTTCAATCTTCGCAGGTTCATGACGCAGCCACCCCGTTTGTAACAGCGCAGGTTTCTGAGCCGCCCACATCTCTTCTAGGTGGGATGGGTGGTGCGTGTTTCCAAGTACGCATCGGGCGAGAAATGCGGAATAAATATCTCGCTGTACAACACCCGATCCATCTCCAAGGGTATGCCAACGCTGACTCAGCGGCTTTTTTGTATACACTTGGCTGCTGTGATCGTACTGCGACATCTTCAGCACCCATGTGTTTCATTCGACCCATTCGCCACCAGCACTTTCAGCCTTGCGACGTAATTGCTCCATAAACATCCCAGTGCTCTTACTTTTATGCTTCTTCCATAGTTTTTCTGGAATGAAATATACGATACTTTCTCTGCCTGGTTTCAACAAATCATATCAACGCAACGCTTCGTCAAGCGTGGCATTATACAACCGCCTTCCTGCTTCCATGTACCCGGTCAAGACTCGATCCTCCTCTGGCTTTACAACCAGTGGAATCGTCAAGACAAAGGTTGGCGTACCTGTGCGTTTCATCGGTCTTTCTGCTGCTCAATGTATGATCAACGATGGCAACGATAGAGCACATCTCGGTACAATGCAAGAATCTCAAGACAATTCACGCTTTCCTCCCCATGACTAAAGTCAGGGGATTCTCGCGGTCTCTCGTTGAGGGCCAGAGGCACAGACAAGGATCAGGTAACGAAGATGGCTACCTAAAACCGTCTTCTTTCATCCCTGCCCTAAAGGGCGGGGTTTCTCGGAGGCACTGATGAAGTCATGGCAGCTCTTTGCACTGGGTTCTGCGTTTTTCGCAGGTCTTACGGCTATCTTCGGTAAAATGGGCGTTGCAGGAATCAACGCTGATCTCGCAACGTTGATCAGAACTGTGATCATTGTGATCATGATCGCAGTCATCGTGACCTATCGTGGTGAGTGGTTTCCGCCACAGACCCTCGCACTGCGATCGGTTTCTTTTCTGATACTCTCCGGTGTCGCAACCGGTTTGTCTTGGCTTCTTTATTATCGTGCGTTACAGCTGGCACCTGCTTCCCTGGTAGCCCCCATCGATAAACTCAGCGTTGCGTTTGCAATCTTATTGGGCGTAGTGTTCTTGGGGGAAGAACTGAACGTCCGATTTATGATGGGTGGGTCGTTGGTGATTGTCGGTGTGTTGGTTCTCGCGTGGCCCTCAGGGTAGAGGAGCAGAGGCTGGGTCTAAACAGCAGACAAAACCTCCTCTCTCTCCGGACAGGGGGCAATCGAGAAGCGATCACATCACACGAGGGCGTGTAACCTCCGCGAAAATCTGCGGAAAGATCCGTACAAGCGTCGTACCCACATGTTCCAGCGCACGATCCAGAAGGCCAGTCCGGTGGGTATAATCCTCGATCGTCTCCGTCTTGAATACCTCGCGGGCCACAAAATCGGACGAACCCAATCCATCCACTAAGCCCAAGGATTGGGCTTGCTCTCCCGTCCACATCAAGCCACTGAACAACGTATCATCGCCTTTGAGTCGGTTTCCTCGGCCTTTTTTCACAACCTCAATAAACTGCTGATGAATCTGCGCAAGCAAACTCTTGATGTGTGAAACATCCTCCGGTTGTGCAGGAAGAAAGGGATCCAGAAAACCCTTGTGTTCCCCTGCTGTAAACAACCGCCGCTCAATGCCGAGCTTTTGCATCGCGTCCACAAAACCAAAAGAATCCATCCGTACACCAATGGAACCCACAACACTGCCCTTGTCTGCATAAATCTTTTGTGCGGCTGTAGCGATATAATACCCTCCTGAAGCACAGATATCGCTCACCACCGCATACAGTGGGATTTTCGGATACTTTGCTCGCAAGCGCCAGATTTCATCGTTCACGTAGGCAGCTTGCACCGGACTGCCACCCGGACTGTTGATCCGTAGAATCACGCCCACAGTATCAGAATCTTCAAATGCAGCTCGTAGGGACGCAATAATATCATTCGCGTTGGCATCACCACTGTCCGAGATCACACCTTTGACGTCCACCACGGCGGTATGTTTCCCGCTCAAATGAAAACTGGAGATACTGTCCCACAGGTAGAGACCCAGTAACGTGAAAAGATATATAAAAAACAGCCCCTTGAAGAAAATACCCCAGCGTCGTGCTCGACGCTGCTCATGAATGGCCGCAAAACTCAAGCGACTGATTACATCGCGTTCCCAGCTGAGGTTGGGTGGTGCACTCTCTTGGGTCATCAACGTCTCCGACAAACCCGCCCTTTGGAGCGTGGAAGGAAAGGAGACGGTTTTCGTCTCCACGGTTACCAATCTCTAAGTGCTTCTCAAAAAGACGCTTACGCGCTCCCAGCACGAAGGCGATGAGAGCAGAATATAGCCCGATCGTTGCGTGCTTGCAAATCGGTTGATAGTCTGCAACGGTTCAGGTAGCTTGTCCTACTGCGCACACGACACGGTCGCTGTTGCTCCCAACAACGACTTTCGTCGGTTTCTTGACCAAAACCTGCCAACCCACCGCCTCCTTGGACACTGAACTCCGCTACCATGTTGACCTATCCTGCCATCGATCCCATTGCTGTCCGACTCGGCCCACTCAGTATCCATTGGTATGGCTTAATGTACATCGTAGGGTTTGGGGGGGCATGGTGGTTGGGACGAAGACACGCTCGTCGTTCCGGCATGCCCCTGACCTCCGAGCAGGTAGCCGATGTCATTTTCTGGGGAGCCATTGGCGCGGTATTCGGTGGACGTTTGGGGTATATCCTGTTTTACGATCTGCCGAATTATCTCGCGGATCCGGCCTCTATGATCCAGGTCTGGCGAGGGGGCATGTCCTTTCAGGGTGGGTTGATGGGCGTTTTGTTGGCCCTTTGGTTCTACCAACGCAGTCATCAGCTTGGTTTCTTCCGTCTCACGGACTTTGTTGCCCCGTTGGTGCCCATTGGTCTTGGGGCGGGTCGTATCGGTAACTTTATCAACGGTGAACTCTTCGGAAAGCCGACAGATTTACCCTGGGGGATGGTTTTTCCTCACGGTGGGCCGCTCGCACGTCACCCCTCCCAACTGTACGAGGCAACCCTCGAAGGGTTGGTATTGTTTCTGATTCTTTGGATGTACTCGCGCAAACCCCGTCCCGTCATGGCAGTTTCTGGCATGTTTCTGCTTTTCTATGGTATTTTCCGTTTTTCTGTGGAATCAGTACGAGAGCCTGATCCTCAACTGGGCTACCTTGCATGGCATTGGCTCACTATGGGTCAAGTGCTCTCTTTCCCAATGGCGATCCTTGGAATGGGATTGTTATGGTGGGCCTATTATCCGCCGACGAAAACACGGTGAGGATTATTTATAGTAGGATACGCAATGGGGCTATCAGCGTACCTAGCCTCGTTGCTCCCACATACTTATACGAAAGTGATGCTTCATGGTAAGCGTTCTGTCAGATCCACCCAAAAGTTATTCTACGAATATACATAACCCAAGTTGCCACCTATCAGGCGACGAAGACCGCATAAGAAATATGATATTTCAGGCTGCGAATTGAAAGCTGTG
>CAIJYR010000123.1 GCA_903824965.1 uncultured Thiotrichales bacterium | reverse complement strand
GGACAATCTCCATCAGCGTCTGTTGCTCCGAGGGGAGGAGCGTTTCCACCGACGCCGTATTGCCGGTCATGACCGCATCGAACGTGCGGATGACTTTCAGGTGGAACGACGCGCTGATCCACATCGCGTAGGCGTACACCAACTCACGAACCACAAAGGTGCCAGGTGCGTTACCACCCTGGATAGACACAACAGGTTGATTTTGTTCCAAAGGCGGAATTCCGCCTTTGGCTATCTCTGCAATCAATTCAACGGTCTGCTGGTTTTCGAGCCAATACTTTGGGCGATGCTTTTGCTCCCCACCTGCTGCTTTGTGCAGGTCATTAAGGCAGTAACGGCCATCAGCGTCTTGGCGAACGGGCACATCAGCGACAGCAATCGATGGGGTTAGGCTTTGAGTAGTCATCTTTCGATCCTTTTCGGGGAGTGGACGCGCACAGAATTGGGCGCACCGGGTGGCGAAAACCGTCGAAAGGCGGCTGGCTTATTCGGGACGGATCCCTATTGTATTGAGCCAACACCCGGCACATTGACCGGAGCATCCACCGTGGTAAAGGGGATGGCATAGAAATACCGCATGTCTTTCGGGTGCGGTTGCCGTTTCGAGGTGTTTTCGGCACCTGGGCGAAGACTGGCACAGGCTGCGGTGCGTGTCAAGGGGTGTCACAGCCAGTCTTGACGGGGTTCATTTATGTAGCTACCATAATTCTCATGAAGATTACCTGCGACCCCAACAAGCGTGCCAAGACCCTCAAAGACCGAAAAGTTGACCTTCTGGATGCAGGTGCGGTCTTCTCTGGCAGGTACCTCACGGCCATTGATGACCGCAAAGAGTACGGCGAGATCCGGAGAATCACGGTTGGGTACTTGGAAGGACGTATGGTGGTCGTAGGATGGGTGCAACGCGGCGATGCTCGTCATGTGTTCACAATGAGAAAGGCCAATGAACGCGAAATCAGAAAATACAGGGAGCGACTTGAGGAAGCTTGACGCCCACACCATCCAAGCGGAGGAATATGAAGACCTCCCAGAATTGACAGATGATTTCTTTGAAAAGGCAGATTTGTACGAAGGAGAAAAGCTGATACGACGTGGTCGGCCAAAATCCCGCAACCGAAAGATTTTGCTTTCTGTGCGGTATAGCCCAGAAGTGGTGGAATACTTCCGCGCAATGGGTGACGGATGGCAATCCCGCATGGACGACGTGCTCAAAGACTGGGTTAGACAACACCACACGGCGTAGTCCACCCATGCCTCTTTTGATTCCCCCGTTTTGGGGAATCAAAGTAATGTCTTGATTATCAGCAACTTTGGGTTTTTCGGCACTGGCCGCCAATGCGTAGTCTTTCTCGAAGCGATTACTGGTCTTGATGCGCTTCATCGGCAATCCGATTGAGGTGGTTGAACAGGCTCCCTAGATCGGGGTGAGCAGTCAGCTCCTGTCCCAATTCCGATTTGCGTAAGACATCTGCGGTTTCCTGATTGGGTACGTGCATCACATCGCGTCCAATGGCAATAGACCGCACGGCGGCTTCTGCCTGTGCTGCTGGGATACCAACCTTTTTCAGAGATTCGGTCAACTCGAAAGTATCAAAGGTAATCGTGGTCATGGTGCGCCCTCCGGTCGGAAGTAACTGATTTCGTTCCGATACGGGAATCCCCGTGTCGTGTTCGGATGCGCCCATGATACCGTTGCTCAATGCCGCACCGCTAGGGCCGCGCTTCAGCAAAGCGACATCAGCGCGGAGTGGACTACCCTACTGGGTGTCCAGGGCATTTTTTACTGCTTTTGTATGCCGCTTCGAGTCGAGCCACCCCTTGGCACCTTTGACGAGATGTGCTGCGGGTGCTGGCACCCCTGTAACGAGTGTTAGCCCTGCATCAATGGCGAGGTCTCTCAGGGCGCTTGCTGTGCCTGAATGATTCCGTGTGCCCCGTGGGTCGGTGAACAGAATGTTTGCGAGTTCGTTCAGGTCACGCAGTTCATTGGCGCGGGTCTCGCCGAACAGGACATCCAGGGTTCCGTTTTTCTCCAGGTTTTTGACGAATTTTTCCAATCTTGCTGGACTTGGCACCCTGTTGCCCTTGGTATCCGGCGTGATGTTCCCCAACGCCGCATTTCTGATCCTGTCATACGCATGGGCAACGATATTGGCCCAAGCCTCTTTCCCTTTGTCGCCTTCTGCGAGCAAGGTATCGCGCACGCGGATCAGCTCGTCTCGTCCCTGGGCAAGAAGGTGATCAGGCATCGTAGAAGAAGGCATGTTATAAATCTTGCCCCCTTCTGCATCTGTTTGATGAGAGAGCACCCTTTGGTTGACTCCCTTATTTCTGAACTCGGCTGCATACCGTCTGAAGTTCTCCCTCGCTTCCTTATAGAGCTTCCCACCATGTGCTTCTTCAATGGCGTCAATTATTCTCTTTAGTTCACCTGCGAAGTGGCCCTCTGTCTGATCGCGCCCTGCTTGCGCACCAATCTGTTTGCGCAGTTCGTTGAGCGAGCCGAGCGTAAGTGTCTTTCCATCCCCCTTTCCGTTCTCTTTCTCTTCTTGGAGATAGTCTCCGATGTCGCCAAGAGTGTTTTCTAGCACCCTCGCCTTATTCGGTTTTATCTTCTTTATGTAGTCCACGATGGGTGCGACATCAACCGATGTATTCGCCTCAGGACTTTTGGTCGCTTTGTCATAGAGTTCGCTTGCCTCTTTTTTCAGTCGTTCATTCCTAGCGGAAATCACATCACGGACGTTCTCGCCAAGCGTATGGTGGCTTGTGTAATCAATCGTTGGCTTTATGCCTTGCAAACCAAACTCGTCTTCGTTCGGATCTATCCTGTGTTGTTCTTCCTCGCGCTCAGACTCCTCCAAGAACCTTTCCCAATCTCCTGGTTTAACGATTGCGTAACCGTTTTTATCAAGGGGAGGTGCCCATTGTGGCACTTCGTAAGTCTCGTGGGTGGGAAAAGGATCCTCAGCAAAGGATTCCAGGCGCTTGGCGAACTGGACGTGGTTGTGTGACTCTGCTTCTAGGAGTGGCTGACCTTCTGGGAGTGACCGCAAGTTATCCTCAATCCGCTGTTGCACCAGATCGCCATTGAGTTTGCCAAGCGTGAGGCGCATTCCGTACTGGTTGGCAAGTGCTCCTCGGCGCTCCTGTTGCAACTGCGATTCAGGGACTTCTGCCGGGCCTGCGTTCCTGCTGCCAAACACACTGGCTTTCGTGAACAGCGCATCGAGGTTTGCTTGTTGTTCGGGTGTGGCTCCCTCAGCCCCTGCGCTCTTGCTGCCGAAGGGATTGGGGCTGGTTACGGTGCCGGAATGAGCACTGACGTTGCCATCTTGACCAAGAAGATCAAGGTTGACATCATCCTCAGAAGGGGATACGGTTGGCCTCAGAGGGGAGGATACCTCGGTTGTCGAGGCTGGCGATGGACTCCGTCGAGTATCATACGGAGTATCTCTCGCCAGCTTCTTTTGTAATTGTGCCTCTGGGTCTTTGTGGATGTTGTAGTAAAAATTCCCTGCCTTATCCTCACCAACAGAAACAGCAGGTTCAAAGACGTTCCTACCGAGTGCAACGGGTGCCCTGAAGAAATGGAAGGCGATCGTATCGTCCTTCCGTGCCTTGTCGAGAGGCTGCCGCCCAAGGTATTCCCCCTGTTCGATAATTGATCGGATTGCTGGCAACAGCCTCGCCTTGTCTGTGTCGATAGGCATACCTTTTTTTGTTTTGTCCCACCCCTTCCCGCTGACACGCACCTCACCTGGTTTCTCTTCTGTCCCAATCTCTTTGCGTCGGATGGGGTTGTTCTGCGTGTCCTTGCGGAAGGCGTCAAACCACGTCTTAGCGTGATCGACCACGTTCTCTGGGGTGAGTGGCACCCCTCCGCCAACCTCATGGCCTGTCAGTGAAATCACGGGGGTGCGTTGGACACTCGCCTCTACTGACGCAGCACCCTTTTGCCCCTTCGCTTTGAGTGCATCCAGATTTGCTTGCTGTTCTGGGGTTGGCGCTTGCTTGCTTTGCGTCTCCGACGCCGCTGCCGCCTCCTTCTTCCCCTTGGCGAGTAGGTTGGCGAGGTTCTCCTTTTGC
>CAIJYR010000122.1 GCA_903824965.1 uncultured Thiotrichales bacterium | reverse complement strand
GCGATAATGAAGCCGCCCAACGTCTCAACGAGACCAGGACAGAACTCTTTCAATTTATTCACAAAACCCAACAACGCGCCGCCTGAGCAACACCTCACAGACCACATTCGTTCAGGCTCATGTCAGGATTGGAAAATACTGGGGAAGCACTGATGGTTGAGCATCGTGATCGGGCGCTGGTGGTGTTTTCCGGTGGTCAGGACTCTACTACGTGCCTTTACTGGGCGCTTCGTGTGTTCGGCGAGGGCGCAGTGACGGCGATCACGTTTGCGTATGGTCAGCGCCACCGCATCGAACTTGCGTGCGCGAAGCAAATCACCGACCGTCTAGGGGTTCCCCATACTGTGCTGCCCATCGATACGTTCGAGGCACTCGGAGGCAACGCACTGACGGGGGCTCTTAGCGTGGCCTCGATTCACGATCCTAACACGGGACTCCCCAATACTTTTGTTCCCGGTCGTAACTTGATTTTCCTGACTTTTGCGGCTGCCTACGCCTATCCGCGACAGATCCATCATCTGGTGACGGGCGTCACACAAACAGATTACAGCGGCTACCCGGATTGTCGAGCCGACACGATGCAGTCATTGGAGCAAACGCTACGATTGGGCATGGCGTATGACATCACCCTCCATGCCCCTCTCCTGCATTGTTCCAAGGCGGATACGGTACGACTGGCCCAACAGGTCGGAGCACTCCCCGCCATGGCGTTGACCCATACCTGTTATGAAGGGTCTCGGCCTCCTTGTGGTGTGTGTCCTGCGTGTCGTATTCGGGCAAAAGGGTTTGCGGAGGCTGGTATCCCTGATCCTCTGTTGCAAACAACCGATGGACAAGTGTCATGTTGACGCGCATTCACATTCTGAATTATGCCATTGTGGATCGCCTTGAGGTCGAGCTAGGCCCACACATGACAGTGCTCACCGGAGAAACCGGCGCTGGTAAGTCTATTCTGGTAGATGCGTTGGGGCTGGTTTTGGGGGATCGTGCCGACACCAGTGTGGTTCGCCACGGTGCCGATCGTGCCGAAGTCCTGGCCGTTTTCACCGTAACCGATCTGCCAAGGGTACAAGCGTACCTTGCAGACAATGCCCTGGACGAAGATGCAGAAGATGCCGGAGACGGAACACCCGAAAAAGAGTGCATACTCCGCCGTATCGTGGGAAAAGATGGTCGGTCGCGTGCGTTTATCAACGGACGAACCGTGCCTCTCCAATCGTTGCGGGCCTTGGGTGCCTTGCTGGTGGATATCCATGGCCAACATGCCCACCAGAGTTTGCTGATTCGGGACACGCAGCGCCAGATCCTGGACGATTATGCAAACCACCCAAGTATCCTAGCCACTGTATCTTCGCAGTACGAAACCCTCCACCAACTGTCCAAAGAATATGAACGTGTCCAACGAAGCACGGCAGATCGAGAGAACCGTTTGGCCTATTTGCGGTTTCAGTTGCAAGAAATCGATGACTTCGCCCTGCAAGTGGGGGAAGCAGAAGTCTTAGAAGAGGAGCGGCGCTGGTTGGTTCATGCGGCGCGTTTGTTGGAGGGGGGACAATCTGCGTTGGCACGGCTACAAGCAGAGGGTGCGCCCAATGCCTTGGGTCTCCTGTTTCGGGCACGTAATGAATTGCGCCCTTTGCAGGGGATCGATGCACGTCTTGTTCCTGCTGCAGAACTCATCGAAAGTGCGGTCATTCAGTTGGAAGAAGCATCGGCCGGGTTACGCCACTACCTGGCGACCCTGGAGGTCGATCCCCGTCGTATGGATTTTGTGGAAGATCGCTTGGTGGCCCTCAAAGAGCTTGCCCGTAAACACCGCGTCGATCCGACAGAATTGGCGAGTCTTGCCGATCGGTTGCGAAAAGAAACGAGCGATCTCGAACAGTCCGAAACACGTACTGCAGAACTGGCCGCTCAAGTAGCTTTGGCACGACGTGCATACCAAGAAGGGGCGATGACCCTTCACATAAAGCGTACACAAATCGGTACGGATCTGGCCGTGCGGGTGACAGAAAACCTGCACGCTTTGGGGATGCCGAGTGGCCGTTTCGAGGTAGCTTGTACGCTTATAGAAGACCAAGAAGGATCACATGGGATGGATCGTGTGGAGTTTTTGGTCAGCACCAACCTGGGTTCGCCCTTTTACCCGTTGGGCAAGGTGGTTTCTGGAGGGGAATTGTCCCGCATCAGCCTTGCGCTTCAAGTGCTGGTCGCGACCAACCTGCGTGTACCGACGTTGGTGTTCGATGAGGTCGATGTGTGGGTAGGGGGGAGGGTCGCTGGGATTGTGGGTCGTTTGTTGCACGTGCTTGGGGAACGTCGCCAGGTAGTGTGCATCACCCATTTGCCCCAAGTCGCCGCAGAAGGGCATCATCATCTGTTGGTGACGAAGCACACGGATGGGATCAGCACCCGCACGGAGATTCGTCCCCTAGAAACGCAGGAACGTGTGCGGGAGATTGCGCGAATGCTGGGAGGGGTGGAACTGACGGATCAAACCTATGCACATGCCATGGAAATGATCCACCTTGCGCATCCGACGAGAGAGTCAACGTCATAGAGACGCTGTCCTGTAGGTGTACGGATGTGCTTGCCTTTTCCACTGTCTGCCCAAATCCTCAGTGTGTTCTGATGAACACCTAGTATCTCTGCGGCCTTTCTGCCAGGTCGCAGCTTCACCTTCTCTCCAGTAGAATGCGTTAGCTCTAGTGAGAGAAGTATAGCAATCCGGTACTATGCAACTGCCTCTACAGCAGTGGCTACCGTGCGCCTAAGGATGCACCCAGGAGGGAACCAAGAACATCCAGGGTGCTGCTGGACAATTCGCACTGACTCCCAATGTATATCTTCCAGAACTCCCGAGCCGCACCCACGGCAATGCCCGCACCAAGGCCCGCCCAAAAACTACTGGTATACGCAGAAACGACACCCCCAATGAAAGCAGTTCCAAAGAAATGAACCGCTTTGTCGGTATCGATCCAGGGGGTGTCGGCAGTACAGAGGGGTGCCGCTCGTGTCGCGAATGGATCATGCATCGCGCTGCAAGCGGTGATCAAGAGGCTAATCATCATTGTCAACAAAAAACGCACAGCCACCCCTTTGCAAGCGGTACGCACACGCGATGGGGATAGAAAATCCAAGGGAATAGGCTCCTACACGGTTGGCAGCTTCCCACTGTTTGCGCGACGCTGACGTACAGCAGTAGCCAGTTCTTTGAGCAGCATGGCAGTATCCTCCCACGCAAGACAGGCATCGGTAATGCTCTGACCATACACCAAAGGTCGACCCACGATCGCGTTCTGACGACCCGCCACCAGATGACTCTCCAACATCACCCCAAAAATGCCTCGATCGCCCTCAGCGACCTGACGCGCAACGTCCCGGCACACATCCATCTGGCGCTCAGGCTGTTTGGCACTGTTTGCGTGGCTGCAATCGATCATGATCCGAACCGGCAACTCTGCTTTGCGCAATCCCTCCGAGGCAGATCGCACGCTCGCGACATCGTAGTTGGGATCTCTGCCACCACGCAGGATAATGTGACAATCGTTGTTACCGGCCGTAGAGAAAATGGCCGAATGTCCCTCTTTGGTGACGGACATAAAAGCATGGGGGTGCGAAGCAGAGCAGATGGCATCCATGGCTATCTGTAAATCTCCATTGGTGCCATTCTTAAAGCCCACCGGACAGGACAATCCCGACGCCAACTCACGATGCGCCTGACTTTCGGTGGTGCGTGCACCAATGGCACCCCAACTGATGAGATCCGCCACGTATTGGGGACTGATCAAATCGAGGTATTCCGTGCCTGCAGGCACACCCTGTTCCGCCAAGTCCAACAGAAGGCTTCGTGCTATGGAGAGGCCATCGTTGATCCGGAAACTACGATCCAAATACGGATCATTGATCAAGCCCTTCCAACCAACGGTCGTTCGCGGTTTCTCAAAATAGACACGCATCACGATGATGAGATCTTCACGCAACGACTCAATGTATTCTTTGAGTCGCCTTGCATACTCACGCGCTGCGATTGGGTCGTGAATAGAACACGGCCCCGTGATCACCACCATGCGGTCGTCCGTTTCCTCTAATACCGCATGGATGGCGCTACGGGCTTCGTACACGACCCGCGAAGCCCTCTCAGACACAGGATAGGCCTGATGGAGTGCAGCAGGAGGTACGACCTCCTGGGTCGAGTGGATTCGTAAATCGTCGGTTTTATATCGCATGGCCTTAGTAACCGTAAGCATCCATTGCGGTTTAGGTGTTTTGGATCACAATACTCGGGAACTTGGCCGCATAGCTCTTGGTTTGTAGAGAGAGCTTGGCCGCCGCACGACGCGCAATATCACGGTAGATGCCAGCAATGTGGCCCTCTGGTTTTGAAACCATAGTGGGATGGCCGCTGTCTGCATCTTCACGAATCTGAATGTCCAAAGGTAGCGCACCCATAAAATCAACATTGTGTTGCTCAGACATGCGCTTTCCGCCCCCCTCGCCGAAGATCGCTTCTTCATGGCCACACTTCGGGCAAATATACGTACTCATGTTTTCTACAATACCCAACACCGGCACTTCTACTTTTTCAAACATTTTAAGCCCTTTGCGAGCGTCCAAGAGGGCAATGTCCTGCGGTGTCGTGACAATAATCGCCCCCGAAACCGGCACCTTCTGGGCAAGGGTCAGTTGGGTGTCCCCCGTACCGGGTGGCAGATCGACCACGAGGTAATCCAAGTCATGCCAGTTGGTGTCCTTGAGAAGCTGTTCCAATGCCTGTGTGACCATAGGGCCGCGCCAGATCATCGGAGTTTCTTCGTCAATCAGGTAGCCTATGGACATAGACTGCAAGTGATAACTCATTACGGGTTCTAGTGTCTTGCCATCCTGCGACTCCGGACGCGCCTTAGAGCCTAACATCCGTGGTTGGCTCGGGCCGTAGATGTCTGCATCCAAAATCCCGACGTTGGCACCTTCGGCAGCCAGGGCCAGGGCCAGATTGACCGCCGTAGTAGATTTTCCAACCCCCCCCTTGCCAGAGGCAATGGCGATGATGTTCTTGACGCCCTTGATGGTGTTGACACCCTTCTGTACGCGGTGCGCCAGAATCTGCGTGACAATGTCAACCTCTACACGCTCTACCCCAGCCAGGGTACTCACACACCGAACGATCTGATCCTTCAAGGTCGCGTGGTAGCCCTGTGCAGGAAAACCAAGCACCACTGAGATTTTTACATGACCCCCGGTAATCGTGATCGACTGGATGGCTTTAGCAGCGACCAAATCCTTACCGAGATAGGGGTCAATATAGGTCATCAGGGCAGTTTCTACTTGGGACTTTTGTAGTTCAGACATTCTCAAACACTCCAGAGGATCCCGATGGGTCGGGATGGAACGAACTTGTCATTGGCCAAAGGCGGTTGTCGTAGTGTACAGTTTATCGTTTGCTTTGGGCAAAGCCATCGAGCGATTCGAACCTCATCATGACCATCAGCATTGTTCTTGCCTACACGACGCTTGGCGCAGTTGCCGGTGTACTTGCGGGCCTCCTGGGGGTAGGGGGCGGATTGGTGATCGTGCCTGTGCTTACGTTTTTGTTCCAGGCGCAGGGGTTTGACCCAACGGTGGTAGTGCACCTGGCGATTGGCACCTCTCTTGCCACCATCGTTCTGACGGGCATCTCCTCGGTACGCGCACACCACCAGCATCGAGCCGTCCGGTGGCCCGTGGTTGGTACACTCACCCCTGGCATCATCGTGGGAACTATGCTGGGTGCTGAGCTGGTTCACCTCCTGCCGACCGCGACCCTCAAGGTGGTCTTCGGACTTTTTGAACTCGCGGTCGCCACGAAAATCGGCATGGGCATACAACCGACCCCCAAACGCAGCCCCCCTGGTCAGGTAGCGACAACCGATGTCGATACGAGGGTGCATGGTGCATCTAGATCGCTCCATGAGCACCTTCCTGCTCGGGTGGCGATGACAGGCGTCGGTACACTCATCGGTTTCGTCTCTGGCATCGTCGGCATTGGTGGCGGCACCCTCACCGTTCCCTTTTTGGTCTGGTGCAACACGCCTATCCGCAATGCGGTGGCCACTTCCGCTGCCTGTGGGGTACCCATTGCTGTCTCAGGTACGATCAGCTTTGTTTGGATCGGATGGGCAGCAGCTGCCTTACCTACGTACAGCTTTGGGTATCTCTACTGGCCCGCCCTGCTTGGGGTTGCTGCTGCCAGTATGCTGACAGCACCCTTTGGGGCGAAACTGGCCCACCGCTTGCCCACGATACTGCTCAGTCGTATTCTGGCGGTGTTTCTGTGCATCCTGGGGGTGCAAATGTTGTTGTCCGTTTGATGGCCGTTGTCCAAGCAGGTCGTGCTGGCCTCTTCGTCACTGCAACTGATACGGGCGCAGGCAAAACCGCTGTTGGGTCGGCACTGGCCGGGTGTCTTGCGTTGCGTGGATGTACCGTCCGTGTCCGAAAACCGATCGAATCGGGCTGCATGCCCCATCCAAGGGATGCACTGACTCTTCAACAAGCGGCAGGTCACTTGGAGCCACTGACGCACATCTGTCCCTGGCCATTGGCACACCCAATCGCACCAGAGCGTGCAGCTCAGTTGGCTGGCACCCACCTCACCCTGACGGATCTCACGTCTGCTTGTCATGCCCATGTAGAGGCGGGAGACTTCTTGTTGGTAGAAGGGGCGGGTGGATTTTTGAGTCCACTCGCCCCTGGGGTACGCAACGCAGAACTGGCAGTGGCCCTGGGTTTGCCGGTGCTCCTGGTAGTGCACGATCGGTTGGGTTGCCTCAACCATGCTTTGCTGACCGCAGAGGCCATCACCATACGGGGATTGCAAATCGCAGCGGTGGTGCTGAACCGTTGCGGTTCTGCACCTGTGCCAGAGATGGACAACGCCTCTGATCTGACCCGTTGGCTAGGACAGGTGGTGTATTGCCTACCTGAACTCCCCCTTCACGATCAACCGATAGACGCACACCTCAGCGCACACCTCAGCGCACAGCTAGGCGCACGCTTACCGCAACAGTTGATTGCAGACCTGCACATCAACATTACCTAGCGGTGCGGCACGCACGGACAAAGTAAATGTTGTCGGGATTGTCACAGTAGGCATGACCATCCAGGAAGTTGACATCCCAGATTTCCCATGGTTCCATGGTGTAATCCGAGGTCAATATCCACTTCTGTCTCGTGTCAAAATGGCGACCAATATACAGACCATCACTGTTCATAAAGCTGCGCAATAAAGACAGACCTTCCTCCAACGTAGGAAGTCGCCAATCCTGATATCCCCCGAAACGAGCCTGGTTCAGCTTCTCAAGATACCGTTTCGTACTTTCTATGGACATCTCATCCTTGGAGCCGTCTTGCTGCCACATGATCCCCGTCATCTTGTCAAGGATCGTACCGTTCACAGGCTCTGCAAAGTCATTCTCAAACGCACCATACGTGTTCCATCCTTGAACGCAAAAATCTTTTTCCTTACTCATTGCCCTAGCTTGATCCTTGGGCAATGCCAGGGGTTCTGCACGCAACGGCACCGGAACGGGTGGCAGATGGTTATGGGCGCTTGCCTCATATGCCCCTGCATCGTTTTGTGGGGGAGAATCCTTATTTTCTGCAATACCGAGAAGGGTTTTCCAAGAAGCCATACAATTCCTCGATGAGTCGGTTCTGGCCAGTCTACGGGGTGGAAAGGCAAGGTACAGAAATGCATAGGTAAAGGCATAGGTAAAGGCATAGGGAAAGACAGAGGTACGGATTGTCCGATATTCCTGCCGCCTGCACTACCTCTCTTTCTATACGGCTTTGCGGATGCCGTCTGTTGCTTGGTGAGTCCACAGCACGGATACCATTGTACCGACAGTGTACAGGACTTCTAGTCAGTAGGGATGTGGAGTATGATGCGAGCCGAGGGAGTTGGCCGGGCAGTCGCTCTGCGTGCCTTTCGCGCGGGGAGGAAAGTCCGGGCTCCATAGGGTAGAGTGCCAGGTAACGCCTGGGGGGAGTGATCCTACGGAAAGTGCCACAGAAAACATACCGCCTAAGCATCGCTGTGTGTTCGCGGTGACGGTAAGGTTGAAAAGGTGCGGTAAGAGCGCACCGCGCCGGTGGCAACATCGGTGGCAGGGTAAACCACACTCGGAGCAAGACCAAACAGGGGACAATGGCGTGACCCGCGCCGTTCTCGGGTAGGTCGCTACAGGTGCGTGGTGACGCGCATCGCAGAGGAATGGCTGTCCACGACAGAACCCGGCTTACAGGCCAACTCCCTCACTTGGCTTCGCAGTAGCCGCTCTCCACAAACACCGCACCTGATGGAAACATTGTGAAGCATCGCTTGATTCCACTCGCGATCTTTGTTGTTCTCGTGGCGCTTCTCGGCATTGGGTTGCGTCTTGATCCACGGTCGGTTCCTTCGCCGTTGGTTGGCAAACCCGCACCGGATTTTCGTCTGCCTACCCTACAAGACCCGCAAGAGACCCTAAGCCGGAAGAGTCTTTTGGGAAAAGTGTATTTGCTTAATGTCTGGGCTTCGTGGTGCGTTTCTTGTCGACAGGAACACCCTTTGTTGGTGCGGCTCTCTTCGGCGGGGCTTGTGAACCTCTATGGATTGGACTACAAGGATCAGCGGGAGGATGCTTTGCGCTGGCTGACAGATTCTGGGAATCCCTATCAATCGGTCGTCATGGATGAAGAGGGCCGCATTGGGATTGAGTATGGTGTTTATGGGGTACCCGAAAGCTATTTGATCGATAAAAAGGGCATCATTCGTTATAAATACATTGGCCCTCTGACGCCCGAAATCATCCGTGACCACTTGCTGCCTCTGGTTACGATGCTCAGTGAAGAATCAGCATGAACGATAGAACAAGAAGCTTTTGATTTTCAGCTTGCCCCTCTCCTGAAAGGAGAGGGGATGGGGAGAGGTATGCTGCTGGGGTTGACTTGTTTGATTGATTTGATTGATTTGATTGATTATGATTTTTGTAACTACTCAGCACCATTAAAGATCATTCAGAAACAAGTCAAGCCCAGCATCCCCCTCCCCAACCCCTCCCCTCGCGGGCTACCGTATGCACACATCTTTGTAACCCATTGATGATGCGAGAGAAAAATCGCAAGGTTATTCGTTTGGGCACATCAGAATTGTCTTTATCGTTCAATCTGATAGAGCACGCTCGAAAAAGATGTGTGCATACGGTAGCCCTCGCGGGGAGGGGTGATCTGAAAGTCAGAATCGTTTGTCTATTTGACTCACGATGCAAGCATGATGACCACACCAAAAAGTCCTGCACAGTTTGATCCGGCTGTTTTGCTCCAAGCAATGCCCAATCGTCCTGGGGTTTATCGGATGCTGGACGAAAAAGGCAGTGTCCTTTACGTCGGCAAAGCACGCAACCTCAAACGACGCCTTGCGAGTTATTTTCGATCACGCGTGGATTCTCCCAAGACACGCGCACTCGTCGATCGGATCGCCAACGTAGAAGTCACCGTCACCCGCAACGAAACCGAAGCACTGGTGCTTGAGAACCAACTGATCAAGGCCCACCAACCCCGCTATAACCTGCTGCTTCGTGATGACAAAGGGTATCTCTATCTCTGTTTTTCTCCTCACCCGTTTCCACGCATTTTTTTCCATCGAGGAAGCCAACGATCGGTGGGGCGCTGCTTTGGGCCATACTCCAGTGGTACCGCCGTGCGCGAGAGCATCACCATTCTGCAAAAAATCTTCAAACTACGTTCGTGCGAGGACAGCGTTTTCTCACACCGTACCCGCCCCTGTTTAGAACATGCCATTGGACGCTGTACAGCACCCTGCGTAGGCGGAGTAGCGCAGGATGCCTATGCACGCACGCTACGTCATGCCGTGCTGTTCCTCGAAGGCAAAAACACGCAGGTGCTAGAAGAACTGGTAGGGCGCATGGAAGAGGCGGCGCGGATTCTTGACTTTGAACAAGCCGCCGTTCACCGCGATCAGATCGTCCACCTTCGTCAGATTCAGGATCAACAACTCGTGCAGGGGGGGGAAGGTACCGAGTTGGATGTGGTGGCGTGTGTGGTGCGTTCGAGGGTAGCGTGCGTCGTTGTGTTTTGTCTGCGCGGCGGATACCACCGTGGACACAAAAGCCATTTCCCACGTATGCCTACGGAGGCAGCCGATCTCGAACCGAGCACTGTACTGGCTGCCTTTTTGCCGCAATATTACCTTCAGCGCGAAGACATGCCACAAGCCATTTGGATCAACCACACCATCCCTGGTGCCGAAATCCTACAAAACGCTCTGTCCGAGGCAAAAGGAAAACAGGTCTCCCTGATCGTTACACAGACGAGTCTTGTCACAATGGCGACGACCAATGCCGAACAAGCGATTTCTTTACACTTGGCGACACTGTCTCACTTTGCATCCCATTTTCAGGCAGTAGAGGCTGCGTTGTCTCTCGCGTCCCCGCTCCATCGCGTGGAATGCTTTGATGTCAGCCATACCCAGGGAGAAGCCACGACCGTGTCCTGTGTGGTATTCGGGCGACGAGGGCCGATCCTCTCGGAGTACCGACACTTCAACGTCGAGGGGATCGCGCCAGGAGACGATGGTGCCGCTTTGTACAACGCAATGACGAGACGTTATCAAAATACGCAGCAAGCCCCCGATCTTTGCTTCGTGGACGGTGGCAAAACCCAACTGGCGCAGGCCGAGCGGGTATTGGCAGAACAAGGCATCTGCGGGGTCACCCTAGTCGGCATCGCGAAAGACCCCAACCGCACCCCTGGACGAGAGACCTTGTTTCTGTCTGGTCAGCAAGCGCCCCTTCAGCTGCCACCTGATTCCCCCGCACTGCTCCTCATTCAACAGATCCGAGACGAAGCCCACCGTTTCGCCCTGAAGGGGCACCGTCAGCGACGCGCCAAAGCAAGACGTCGTTCGGTGTTAGAGGACGTTCCTGGGATAGGCGCGGCACGCAGACGAAAGATCCTAAACCACTTCGGTGGATTACCAGCTGTTCTGGGCGCGGGCGTCGAAGACCTGGCACGCACGCCTGGGATCAGTCGCGCACTCGCGGAACACATCCATCATGCCCTACACCCACGATAAGCAGTACCAAACCGAGCATTCTGTACCTACCGATAGAACCTGTTCAGCTTATTGCTCGCCCGAATCTCTGGTAAAATTACCCAAAACGGGGGGTCGCCTATCCAGCCATCATGGGATATAATACACCTCATAAGGCATATGCTGACCAACCCTAAACAACCCAGTCTGGGAAAGTCTCCAAAGGGTGCGTCATGTCCATCGAACTTGCGCTACTCAGCGAAGTATTGCCACAGCAGCCCCCGAAAGGACTGATGACCTCGAATGATACCAAAAAACAGCATCCGCTTGATGTCGGCAGGACGCGGCCTACTGTGCCGAATGCCTATCAGCAGCGCGTTGCGCAGTTACTGACCGCACGTACCCAGGCAAAGATACAACCCATCCTGGATGCCTGTGCAGATCCGCTTGTGTTCGTCGATCGGGATGGTTGGGTTGGTTTTGTCAATGCTGCGGCGTGCCGTCTGCTACACTGTCAGTCGGACGATCTCATTGGACAAGATGCAGGCGAGTTTCTCAACTACTCCCATGCGGATGGTACGCCTTATAGTGCCGCAGAGTGTCCCATTACCGCAGCTTTGCAATCCGGCAGACATAGTCGGATTGATCATGTGCTTTTCTGGCGTACCGATGGCTATCCCGTTCCGGTCACATGCGCCACCCGACCGATACTGGAGGAAGGCAGGGTCACTGGTGCGGTCATCAGTTTTCGGGATATTTCCGATCGACTGGTACTGAAGGCAGACTACGCGAAGAAACTCACGGAGGCCCAACAGCTCGTCACTGCACACAGCGAATCTTTGGTGCATGTCAGCCATGAGATCCGTACCTCACTGAATGCAGTGCTAGGACTGGCACAGCTGGGTATCGCGGGTGCAGAAGCCGATCGTGATCGTCAGACGTTCTCGCACATTCTAGAGGCGAGTCACTTCTTGTTGGAGATTCTCAACAACGTCCTTGACCTTGCCAAAATGGAGGCGGGAAAACTGTCCGTCCATCGCGACCCTTTCCAGCCCCATACGTTGATCGATCAAATAGCCACTCAGATGGCCGTACAAGCAGAAGCCAAAGGAATCACCTTGCGGGTAGAAAAAGATCCAAACCTGCCAGAAACGTGTATCGGTGATGATGTGCGTCTGCGCCAAGTGTTGGTGAACCTGGTCAACAATGCGATGAAATTTACTTCACGTGGCACTGTAACGCTCTCTGCAGGATGGGAAGAGACTTCTGTCTTGGTGCTACGGGTACGAGATACCGGTATTGGCATTGCAGAAATAGACAGCGCACGGTTGTTTGTACGCTTTGAACAGGCAGATGACGCCACGCAGCGGCATTTTGGCGGTACCGGACTTGGTTTGGCCATTGTCAGACAATTGGTCGATCTCATGGGCGGAGAAGTCCGTGTGAACAGTCGCGTGGGCGAGGGAAGTACCTTTGAGGTGCGAATCCCACGTTCGAACATCACCGAACCTTAGGGCGCACATCCTGAGATGCCCTAAGAATCAAGAAAAAACAGAAAGTAGTGAGGCGCGAGAATGAATACGCAATGGCAATTGTTTTTGATCCAAGAGGGTGCTGTCATTCAGGAGGGTACCGTCCTGGATTTTGGGAAACCCGCCGAAGAATGTGCGCGTGTGGTACAGAGCAATGTCATTGCCGATCTTTCCCATGAGGGGCTGATCTGCGTCACAGGAGCGGATGCCGCGCATTTCCTCCAGGGACAACTCACCTGTGACGTACAAGAAATCACCCCCGAAACCAGCCGCCTAGGTGCCTGGTGCACCGCCAAGGGACGGGTACGTATCACGTTTCGTTTGTTTCAGTCGGAGGGCGAGTGGTGTCTTGCGCTCCATGCTGCCTGTGTAGAGAATACCCTCCAAACACTACGCAAATATGTACTGCGTTCCAAGGTCACGCTCAGAAACGCAAGCGAGGAGCGCATACACCTAGGGTGTTCTGGGCCTGGCATCGAGGAAGCATTACGCTGCGTCTTTCCTGTTTTGCCCGCAGCACCGGATCAGGTGACACATGCAGGATCGTCGACGATCCTCCGAATCCGCAACGTACCTGTACCTTGCTTTGAACTCTGGGGGGAAAGGGATGCGTTGTCTCGGGTGTGGGAAACCGTGCAAACCGACGGAAGTGCGGTGGGTGCGAAGGCTTGGTCAACGCTCCAAGTGCTTGCCGGGGTTCCGGTGATCACACCTCCTCTTGCAGAGGTCTTCGTTCCGCACATGATCAACCTACCCGAGCTGGGGGCCGTGCATTTTCGGAAGGGTTGTTATGCAGGGCAAGAAATCGTGGCCCGCACCCAATACCTAGGCAAAAGCAAACGCCGCCTTCATCTGGCTTGGGTTGCAGCGAACGAGCCACCGCTCGTAGGAGAAACCCTCTGGACACCACCCACCGAAGAACATCCAGGACAGATCGTCAACGCAGCACCCGCACCAGAAGGAGGCTTTCTGGTGCTGGCGGTCATGGCAACGGCTGATTTCACAAAAGGAAACGTGCGCCTGCGCGATCAGAATGGCCCCCTGCTGGAACCACGCACGCTACCGTACCCCGTTGTTTTTTAGTAGCGATCCCGATCGTGCTCATGCTTCTCAGCAGTGATCTCTGCATTCAATTGATTGATCTTCTCGTTGATTCTTGCCATGTGTCGTGCATAGTACTCAGGAGAGCCGTGTCGCCCACCTTCCTCTCTCACACGATCGAAGTCCTCATCAATGTCACGCAATTCCTCCTGAAAACGATGTGCCTCATGTTGTGACAACCGACCCTCGTTGTACCCTCGTTCAATCCGTGCACGGGTTTCACGAATTCTGTGGCGCAGCCCCCCAGACCAGTCTCCACCGCCGTAGCCACTCCCGTAACCACTCCCATAATCGCCACGTTCGGCACACGCGACATTCGTCCCAAACACAAGACTTGCCCACAACAACGCTAAGAACATAGTTTTCATCAGTGTCTCCGAGAAACCCCACCCGAAAGGGCGGGGATGAAAGGAGACGGTCTTGGGTAACCGTCAGTGTTCAGGTGCCGGTCTTTCCCGGCTGCCAGCCCTTACGGGCAACGCAGCTTTCGCTGGTACAGGTCTCCTCGCCCAGAACAAGAAGGTCGTTCAGGGTAGGGAGTAGGTCTTGCACTGCATCGACCGAGGAGCACATGGAGCGAAGCGTAGTGCGACGAGCCCCGCGTAGCCGTGAGGGCCGTACGTTTTGTCGATGTCCGCAGCCGTATCGCGGGCTGAGACAAAACGTAAGGCAACCGAGCACGGCGTAAAGCCATTT
>CAIJYR010000121.1 GCA_903824965.1 uncultured Thiotrichales bacterium | reverse complement strand
CGATAATGAAGCCGCCCAACGTCTCAACGAGACCAGGACAGAACTCTTTCAATTTATTCACAAAACCCAACAACGCGCCGCCTGAGCAACACCTCACAGACCACCTTCGTTCAGGCTCATGTCAGGATTGGAAAATACTGCCTGTGGGCCAGTGAAATGTTGCACGCCCTAGGCATGTGTGTTCACGATGTTTCCACTCGGGCCAAAGTTCTGCAAGTTTTGGGAAAGCGATTGTAGAAAATTGCCCAAAGTAGCCTGGCTACCAGTGGCCCCCGTTGCACTGGCCAGATTCTGGAAACTCTGTTGCAGCACTGCCAAACCACCGCTGCCGGATGCCGTGCCTGACGAACCCGACCCTGATGGAGAACTGGTTGTTCCCGAGGAGGCACTGGAACCAGAGGACGAAAGCTGTTGAATAAGGTTCTGCAAATCAGCTTCAATACCGCCCGCACCCCCGCCACCACCATGGCGATGATGATGCCCACCGCTAGGGGGTGTACCCTGCGTTGCTTGAGCGTTCTGCGTGCCGGACGGTGGGGGTGTCGTTCCACTGGGCGCTTGTCCACCGCCCTGTCCTTGCGACTGCAGCGTGGAAAACAGGGTATTCAAAAAGGACGCCAGGGGGTCTTGTGTCGATCCAGTGGAGGCTGTACTGCCACTTGCTGCGGTGCTTGAGGCACTGCTGGTGCCACTCGTTGTGGCATCTGCATCGGTATCCGTCGTGCTGCTCGTCGGCGCGGTACCCGTCGACGCACCAGTCGAAGAGGTGAATGATATCCCAGCTTGTGACAGCGCTTGGCTAATCGCAGAGACGAAGCCACCCCCGCGCCCTGCGGCTTGCGTGCTGCTTGTACTGCTGCTCTGACCCCAGTCTGAGTCTCCTGACTCTATTTTTCGGGTAATATTTTGAAGAAATCCGCTGGGTTGACAACTGCTGCTGGTCACACCGCCGATGCTCATGGCACCTCCGCTAAGCGTATCGATGAATATGAATGAGGGAAAAAACCCCTGTTGGCTCCTATATCGGCCAGCTTTAGGAAAGGTAAAGTACAATTCCCGCATCAAAGCCAGGATTGCGTCTGGTTACAGCGAGCGACGCTTTAGGCGCAGGAGGATCGGCACTCCAAACCATAACACCATGATACTTGTGCGTCATTGTGCTATGATCCTTCGCGATTCGTCAACCGCTATACTGTTTCTTTATGCGCCCGTGCTTGGGTCGATGGCCGTTCTGGGAGCAGTCAGGTAAAATAACCAATCTTCTGATCTTCCCGCGAATCAGAACCCTTACTTTTCGCATCACCCAGTCAAAGCACCATGCTCGTTGCGTGGTCTGTCAGCAATGTCACGGAATTAGGCCCACATTGATGAACGTTATTGCCAAGGAAGTCCTCCCGGTCAACATCGAGGAGGAAATGAAGCAGTCGTACCTAGACTACGCCATGAGTGTGATTATCGGACGCGCCTTGCCCGATGTCCGCGATGGACTGAAACCCGTGCATCGTCGTGCCTTGTTTGCCATGCACGAATTGGGCAATGACTGGAATCGTGCCTACAAGAAATCCGCACGTATCGTAGGGGATGTTATCGGTAAGTACCACCCGCATGGAGACGTGGCCGTGTACGATACCATCGTGCGCATGGCACAGCCTTTTTCACTGCGCTACATGCTCGTCGATGGACAAGGCAACTTCGGATCGGTGGATGGCGATCCACCCGCAGCCATGCGGTATACCGAGATCCGCATGTCCCGCATCGCACACGACCTGCTGATCGACATCGACAAAGAAACGGTCGATTTCGTCCCCAATTACGATGAATCTGAGCACGAACCGACTGTTTTGCCCACCCGTATCCCCAATCTGTTGGTCAACGGTTCCTCTGGGATCGCTGTGGGCATGGCTACCAATATTCCCCCACATAACCTGGGGGAAGTTATTGATGCCTGCGTTGCGTTGGTGGACAACCCAGCCTGTACTCTCGATGATCTCATGCGCCACCTGCCTGGGCCGGATTTCCCAACCGCTGCCTTCATCAATGGCGCGTCGGGTACCCGCGAAGCCTATGCCACGGGGCGGGGACGCATCTACATGCGTGCACGAACCCACGTAGAAGAGGCAGAAAAAGGTGCAGGAAAACAGGCCATCATCGTGACCGAATTGCCCTATCAGGTGAATAAGGCACGCTTGCTGGAAAAGATTGCCGAATTGGTGAAAGAGCGCAACCTAGAGGGCATCACGGCCCTGCGCGACGAGTCTGACAAAGACGGTATGCGCATTGTGATTGAGTTGCGTCGCGGGGAAGTCCCCGAAGTGGTACTCAACAACCTCTACCAACACACCCAGATGCAGTCTGTTTTTGGCATCAACATGGTGGTGCTCATGGATGGGCAGCCCCATACGCTCAACCTCAAGCAGATCATGGAAGCCTTTCTTCGGCATCGGCGTGAGGTGGTCACACGTCGCACCCGCTACGAACTACGTAAAGCGCGTGAGCGTACCCATCTTCTCGAAGGTTTGGCCGTTGCACTCGCGAACATTGACCCCATCATTGCCCTCATCAAAGCGGCACCGAATACCGCAGAGGCCAAAACAGCACTACTCAAACATCCTTGGTCGCCAGGAGAGGTAGTGGCACTGCTCAAACGCGCAGGTGTCCATGCAGAGGCAGGCGAGGTGGGAGAAGCGCACGACGTCAACCCTGCTGGCTACACGTTGTCGGAAGCGCAGGTACAGGCCATTTTGGATCTTCGTCTCCATCGCCTTACGGGATTAGAACAAGACAAAATCCTAGCAGAATACCGGCAATTGACGGAGATCATCGCGACCTTGGTGGCGATTCTAGGCAGCACAGAACGCCTTATGTCGGTCATTCGAGAAGAATTGTTGGCCGTTCGCGTGCAATTTGCCGACCCCCGCCGTACCGAGATCCAAGTCGAACAGCAAGATCTCACCTTGGAGGATCTCATCACCCCAGAGAATGTGGTGGTGACTTTTTCCCACACGGGGTATGCAAAGTACCAATCGTTGTCGCTGTATCGTGCCCAACACCGTGGCGGCAAAGGGCGTGCCGCTGCCGATGTCAAAGAAGAAGACTTTATTGACAAATTATTTGTGGCCAACACCCATGACACCATGCTGTGTTTTTCGAGCCGAGGGAAGGTGTACCGGATCAAGGTGCACCAACTCCCCCGCACAGGGCCAGGGGGACGTGGCAAGCCCATCGTCAATCTACTGCCACTAGAACCCGAGGAGCGCATCAACGCCATCCTGTCCGTGCAAGACCAGGCAGCAGAACGGTATGTATTCATGTGCACCCAGCAGGGCGTGATCAAAAAAGTACCGCTTGCGGAAATTGCACACCCGCGTGCTTCCGGGATGGTTGCGGTGGGTTTGCGCGAAGGCGATCGCCTCGTTGGGGTAGAATTGACGGATGGTTCCCGGGAGATCATGCTCTTCGCAAGCGATGGGAAGGCCATTCGGTTCTCCGAGACGGATGTGCGTTCTATGGGCCGAGATGCCACCGGCATTCGTGGGATTACCCTACAAGAAGACAGTCAAGTGATTTCCCTGATGGTCGCAGGGGAGGGGTGTGTCCTTACCGTCACCGAGAATGGGTATGGCAAACGTACACCTGTGGAAGACTATCGTTTCCAGAGTCGAGGAGGACAGGGGGTGATTTCCATTCGCACCAGCGAGCGCAATGGAAGGGTGGTGGGTGCGGTTTTGGTGCAAGAAGAGGATGAGATCATGCTGATCAGCAATGCGGGTACGTTGGTACGTACCCGTGTTTCCGAGGTGCCTCAGGTTGGACGCGCTACCCAAGGGGTTAAGCTCATCAGCCTTTCGGAAGATGAGCGGCTCGTTGGTATTGAACGGGTTGTAGAACAGGAAGACGCTGGGGACAGTGAGGGGGTGATGCCATTGGTGGCGGATCCGATCACTGCCCTAAAAGATCCGGTCTTGTAGCCTTTTATAAACCCCCTCTCCATTCATGGAGAGGGGGCTGGGGGTGTGGTTGATCTTTTGATTTGTATTTTGATCGTTTTGATTATTTTGATCATTTAAAAGAAGGCTCATTATGTGTTGCGGACTGCTAGACCAGCAGAGTAGCCAATAGTGGTTTCAGTAAGCTTTTACCACGCAAGCGTGTGTTATGAACGACAGGGAAGTCGCCATTTTTCGCGATACCCGACTGGGACATCCCAGTCGCCGTCGGGAGCGAAAAATTGGCGACATGCCGTGCCTTCGGCGCCCGCGCCGCCCTGCGTCCGCCACGACT
>CAIJYR010000120.1 GCA_903824965.1 uncultured Thiotrichales bacterium | reverse complement strand
CAAATGGCTTTACGCCGTGCTCGGTTGCCTTACGTTTTGTCTCAGCCCGCGATACGGCTGCGGACATCGACAAAACGTACGGCCCTCACGGCTACGCGGGGCTCGTCGCACTACGCTTCGCTCCATGTGCTCCTCGATTGCATAAGATTTCCATGGCGCTTTCATGCGTTCAAACAACGATTCCTGAGAATCGTTTGTTCGATGATTCGATGATCTTGTATTGTTGGTTGTATCCAATGCGATCTGAATGATATCAAGGTCAGGAGCGCGGGTGCTGATATAATCAACAAAGGAACGATACCAAGGTCGCCAAGAACGCTTCTGTGATTGACCAACGACCACCTTAGCGAGGTTATGATCACGTGCATAGGAAACGACCACTTCGGCAATATTCCTACCAGAAAGCGTGGCCGTTTCTGCTCCCATTTCTTGCGCCAATTTAAGGTTTTTTAGAATGCGCTGACGTTGGTTTTCAGAGAGGTGTTGTAGTTCCGGCGTTTCAACATAGAGTACATGCCACGGGACATCCAGGCGTGCGGCAATACGAGCGGCACTCCGAGCAATACGATCGCCTCCTTCTCCTGGGCCAAGACATACTAGCATGGAGTCCCGTGTCTGCCATACATGTGAGACGGATTGATCGTGCCGATATTTGAGCATCTGCGTATCAACGCGATCCGCAGTACGGCGTAGAGCGAGTTCGCGCAACGCAATGAGATTTCCCTTGCGAAAAAAATTCTGAATCGCACGTTCTGCTTGATGCGGGAGATAAATCTTTCCTTCTTTTAATCGCTGCAATAATTCGTCTGGTGGAAGATCAACGAGTACAATCTCATCGGCAACATCAAAAACTTGATCGGGCACCGTCTCCCATACCCGAATCCCTGTAATGCCACTGACCACATCATTCAGTGTTTCCAAATGCTGAACATTCACGGTCGAGTAGACATGAATGCCAGCGGCCAGTAATTCCTCGACATCTTGCCAGCGTTTAGGATGGCGCGATCCTGGTGCGTTTGAATGGGCAAGCTCGTCCACCAAGATGAGGCTCGGTTTGCGTACTAAGGCACTGTCTATATCAAATTCTTTTATAACTTTTGATCGATGAATAAAATCTTTTCGAGGTAGATGTTCTAAGCCTTCCAAGAGTGCTTCCGTTTCTTGGCGGCCATGGGTTTCTACGATACCAACGACGACATCGGTACCTTGGAGAATTTGTTGACGTGCGGCCAACAGCATCGCATAGGTTTTACCAACGCCCGCTGAGGCTCCAAAAAATATTTTAAGCTTGCCGCGAGCAGCGAGCTTTTCTTCCTCTTTGATCTTATTGAGGAGTTGGTCTGGGTCAGGGCGAATGCGGGACATTTTTGAAGGGCATCATTGTTTTGTCGTCTGCCCATCTAGGGCTATGTTTAACGATAATACGTTTACCCGTGCCTCACCAAAGATGCCCCATTGGGGAGGTTCCGTATAATCACGGATCAGTGCTGCTACTTGTTCTTGCGGCAGATGACGCGCATTGGCAACCCGTGCCAGCTGGTAACGGGCAGCCATTGGGCTTATGTGCGGATCGAGACCGCTGCCAGAGGCAGTGACCAAATCAGCCGGAATGGGCGACAGGCTATTCGGGTCAGCGGCTTTAAGTGCAGCGATGCGCTCTTTAACGGCATCGACCAGATCGGGATTCAGTGGGCCTAGGTTTGATCCACCTGAAGCGGTACCGTTATAGGGTTGCGGTACTGTGGCTGAGGGGCGACCCCAGAAATACTTGGGGTCAGTAAAATACTGTCCAATCAGCGTTGAACCCACCGCTCTGCCCTCTTTGATGAGTAGACTGCCATCAGCCGTCCAGGGAAACAACGCCTGTGATAGGACAGTCACTCCGAGTGGATAGACAATACCAGTAATAACAGACAGCAGCACAAACAAAGTGATTGCGGGGCGTAATGTTGTTTTTATCATGGCAGAATCCTTGTTCTAGGCTAAACCAGATTCGCACCGGCAAGAAACATATCGATCAATTTGATACCAATGAAAGGCGCAACGAGACCGCCGATACCATAGATTACAAGATTACGGCGCAATAGCACAGCAGCCCCCAAAGGCCGATACTGCACACCCTTTAGGGCAAGCGGAATCAAAAACATAATGATCAGCGCATTGAAGATGACTGCCGATAGAATGGCGGAATTCGGACTTGCAAGCCCCATCACATTCAGTGTTGCGAGTTGTGGATAGGTGCTAACAAAAGCTGCAGGAATAATAGCAAAGTACTTTGCAATATCATTGGCGATACTAAACGTGGTGAGCGAACCTCGCGTCATGAGCATTTGCTTGCCCGTCTCTACCACCTCGATAAGCTTGGTCGGGTTAGAGTCAAGATCGACCATATTGCCTGCTTCTTTTGCTGCTTGGGTACCTGTATTCATTGCTACAGCGACGTCTGCCTGCGCCAACGCTGGCGCATCGTTGGTACCATCGCCGGTCATGGCAACAAGGCGACCTTCCGCTTGGTATTGGCGGATCAGAGCCAGTTTCCCCTCTGGAGTTGCCTCAGCGAGGAAGTCATCAACACCTGCTTCAGCGGCGATGGCTGCTGCTGTCAAACGATTATCGCCCGTAATCATGATCGTGCGAATACCCATGCGGCGCAGCTCAGCGAAGCGTTCTTTCATTCCACCCTTAACAATATCCTTCAGTTCAATGACGCCCAGCACACTGGCATTTTCAGCCACTACGAGGGGCGTACCACCACGGCGTGAAATCTCTTCTGCGGTCGCAAGCACCCGTGAGGGGAAAATACCACCGAGACTCTCGATGTGGACACGAATGGCATCTGCAGCACCCTTACGGATTGTGCTACCCGGCATATCGATTCCGCTCATGCGGGTATGTGCCGAGAATGGAACGAAATGGGCCTTGAGAGAATGAATATCACGCTCACGAAGACCAAATTGCTGTTTAGCCAATACCATAATGCTGCGGCCTTCTGGTGTTTCATCTGCAAGCGAAGCAAGGTGGGCAGCACTTGCAAGCGATGTTTCTCTGACACCTTCGGCCCCCAGAAAGGCTGAGGCTTGTCTGTTACCCAGCGTGATAGTGCCCGTCTTATCCAACAGCAGTACATCAACGTCACCCGCCGCCTCGACTGCACGGCCTGAGGTTGCGATGACGTTTGCTTGCATCATTCGGCTCATACCAGCGACACCGATCGCTGACAACAGACCAGCAATAGTCGTTGGAATGAGACAAACCAATAAGGCAATAAGAACAGTTATCGTGACCGGCGTTCCCGCTTTTGCCACTGCAACGCTAAACATCGAGTAGGGCAATAGCGTAACCGTCACGACGAGAAAGATGATGGTCAACGCAACAAGCAAAATAGTGAGTGCAATCTCGTTTGGTGTTTTTTGGCGCTTTGCGTTTTCTACCATTGCGATCATGCGGTCAACGAAGGTTTCACCTGGATCAACCGTAACGCGAACCACGATCCAATCGGAAAGTACACGTGTACCCCCTGTCACAGACGAAAAATCTCCTCCCGCACCACGGATCACAGGTGCTGATTCGCCAGTGATAGCAGATTCATCTACGGAAGCAATACCCACAACGACTTCACCATCAGCCGGAATTGTTTCTGTGGCGTACACAACAAAAAGATCTCCGCGCCGTAGATCCGATGCTAATACGTTCTCGTATTGTTGGGGGGCACACTCCAGATCGTTCTCTGCAAATATTTCTATTATTTCTGCAGAGACTTTCTTTGCAGCTATTTCTTTTTTCAGTCCACGCAAGGAGGCTGTTTGTGCTTTACTACGACCCTCTGCCAGAGCCTCGGCAAAATTAGCGAATAGTACCGTAAACCACAACCACAGCGTAATAGCAAGAATAAAACCGGTTGAAGCTTCCCCTTGGCCAGCCAGTGCCTGTGCAAAAAGTATTGTGGTTAAGATACTGCCAATGAATACTACGAACATCACAGGATTACGCCACTGTACTGCTGGGCTTAATTTTAGGAACGCATCGGCTATTGCTGGCATCACAAGCGCCCGATCAAACATTGCAAGTTTTTTGTGCGTCATAGAAATTACCTTCGGCAGTTAGTGGCCAGACAAAAGCATAAGATGCTCAACCACTGGGCCAATCGCAAGCGCGGGAACATAATTAACCCAAGTTGCCACCTATCAGGCGACGAAGACCGCATAAGAAATATGATATTTCAGGCTGCGAATTGAAAGCTGTGAGCCAGGACAAACAGAAATGCTTTTAATTCAAAACCAGCACTGGTAACTGCATGAATCGT
>CAIJYR010000119.1 GCA_903824965.1 uncultured Thiotrichales bacterium | reverse complement strand
ACGATTCATGCAGTTACCAGTGCTGGTTTTGAATTAAAAGCATTTCTGTTTGTCCTGGCTCACAGCTTTCAATTCGCAGCCTGAAATATCATATTTCTTATGCGGTCTTCGTCGCCTGATAGGTGGCAACTTGGGTTACTTATGATCCGCACCCACCAACAGGAAGGCACTCCGCAGAGTCTCATCCGTAAGGCTGTCTAGTTGATCGGCAGAAACGGAGATTAGACGTTCCCAATAATTTTCACGCCACGGTGTGTTGACATCGTATGCTTTCCAATCCCGGTAGATAATACGATATTGAATTAGATCTTGTGCTATAAATGTCCGTCCACAAACAACCAATGATGTAGCAGAAGGATGCGGTAGTGGTTGTTCTAACGTGTTCATGCATTCTGGCTGTTGGTGGCGTAACCAGAGCCACAAGGGGCCATAAAGATAGGTTCTCCCCTCTTGTTCAAAATACGGTTGCCAACGCCGTGCCGCACCATCTTTATCACGCAGAAGATTGACCGAAACCAAACGAGAGTGCGAGGCAACCCCTTCCTTCGCCAATCGGCTCGGCCCCCCCAATTTTGGGATCAACAATGGGTACGTTCTAGGATGGTCTAGGGTTCGGATGAATTCCTCATCCTGTGTGGAAAGTGCTTGACCATAGGGCAATGTACTGTATTCCAAGTCGTAGTCGAGCAACAATCCGCCGATTCCATCACCCGTTTGTTGTAATTTCTTTTGACGTTTGTCCACGCCATTGATAATACGCGCCAAATGATCCCGTGGAAACAAGTATCCATACTTTTCTAGTCTATTGCGTTTGAGATAGCCATCATCAATGCTGAGAATAATCACCATCGGGGAATTTGTCGCCTTTTCCGTTTGATTCAGATGGCTTTGGTTGAATCGCTCAAACGCCAAGTCTTCTATCTGAGATCGGATAATCTCGAAGGGATACAGCCAATACACAACCAGCACCAGCACCACACCAAACAGAGATTTGTACAGTGCACGCCGTATTCTGTTGCTCATGGCACCAAAACGATGCAAAGCCACCCTGTCCTCCTCACTCTCCGGGTATTGCCTAGATATTTTCTGCCCTCATAGGCATTCCACTGGCCGCATTCGTGCGCGACGGATGTATATACCTTTTCTACAGTATTGTGACCGTTTCGTACAGAGCAGGCAGAGCGTTCTGTCTCATGCGGAATTTTGTGCCATGGTTATGTCCGGTTCTTGCATCAAAATCGATGAGTATGATCCCGCCCTGAATGGCAACCAAGAACTTTTCCAAAGAAATCCCGCTGAGAATCATGCTCTCCTTGTAGTGATAAAATTCAGCACCCTATTCTTTTTTGACATCTGCTCTTATATAGAAACAGTTGCACAATTTTGATGCTACTGCGTGAAAAGATCATCGAATCCCCAATAAGGTTGGGTAGAAAGTTCATCCAGTCCAACTTTTCTGTCAACCTCACGCATCCAGGCGGAATGTCTATCGTCTACGACATCATGATTAAATGTGATTTCTATTTTACGATCCTGTTTATTAACATATATTCCAAACCCTCTGTCTGTTCTGTGAAGTGCGTTGATTGTTTGCCTAAAACTCATTTCGCTTTCCGGGTATTTACGTCCTGCCTCTTCGTGCTTCCAGCCGTAACAAGGAAGTAAAAGAGACGGTATGAGCTTCATAGCTCGTGGTGATGGATCGAGATGTAGTAGGGTCGTTAATGATGATGTTTTTATTCGTTGACACTTCAGCTCCCACTCTGCTGCGTTTGGGATTGGAAGATTATTCTCCTGAATACCAAGCAGATCCTCTATCGTATTGCCAATGCCACCAGCATTCTCACTTCTAGCATTTTTTATCCACCCTCTGGAACGAATGCCGATTAGTGCTTCAGCAAGGCTCGTTTTTGTATAAATCTTTATGTCCGACATATTGGTACCATGAGGGGCAGGGAATAATGTCATTCATTTTGCCAGGTTGTGTCATTCAGTCTATTGATTGCCATGTCACAATAGAGTCTTGACAGATCAATACCTATGAAATTTCTTCCAAGAGTAACAGCAGCTTTGGCGGTTGTGCCACTACCCATGAATGGATCTAGGACAAGTCTCGCATTGGTCGCACCAATAATCCTTTCGATCAGCGCAGAGGGAAATGGTGCAGGGTGCGGATTGTTCATTTCTTGTGTGAAGTCCCACACATCTCCAACTGCATTGGCCTTTGGGACTAATTTGAACTTTGGCTTGGCAATGAGATATATGACCTCGTAGGTTGGTAAGAAATATCCAGGGTTGAAGTTTATTCCACCCTTTCGACGCCAAATGATGATTTGGCGAACTGGAAACCCCTGGACGATATCTTGTCGGTCTTGCAAAATACCATTTTGTACACGCCATTTATGATTGTAAAAGATCGCGCCATCCTCTTTGATGAGGCGCATCATTTCATGCAAGCAGTCACGCTGCCATGCTGCATACTCTGCGTGTGGCAAGCAATCATCGTGATCCTCGTACCCGTTCATTAGTTGCGCATTTGACCATTTGCCTCCGTTCCCGTTTTTCATTCCGTTGCCTGTGGAATTTTTGAGATTGTAGGGTGGAGAAGTGATGCAGACATCAATACTTCCTGAGGGAAGCAGTTTCATCACCTTCAGGCTGTCACCGCAAATCAAGCTGTCCGTGACCTTGTTTATATCGTTTATAGGGTTTGTATCTATTTCGCTCAGCATGAGTACAGGCCCAAATCTGCTGGCATTTAGAGCACGCACAACGGATGATCCGATTCCGGCAGAGCTAAACAAGTCAGACTGAACCGTTGGACGAGAAGAACTAGACATTGGTTATCTCTATTATCGTGTTTTAAACAATCGCTGTTGTTCGCGCTGCCAGTCCCGATCTCGTTCGCTGGCGCGTTTGTCATGAGTCTGTTTGCCCTTGGCAAGGGCTATTTCGAGTTTTGCCCGCCCTCCTTTCCAATAGACTGAAAGGGGCACGATGGTATAGCCCTTACGCTCGACAGAGCCGATGAGCTTGCGGAGTTCTTGCTGGTGGAGGAGCAGCTTGCGGGTACGGGTGGGATCGGGGTGAATATGGGTGGACGCAGAAGACAACGGCGAAATGTGCGATCCAAGCAGCCATGCCTCGCCGCTCTTAAGAATGACGTAGCTCTCCTTGAGCTGTATGCGCCCGACACGCAGACCCTTCACCTCCCATCCCTCTAGCACCAACCCGGCTTCGAACCGATCCTCCAGGTGGTACTCGTGGCGTGCCTGTCGATTGAGGGCAATATTGGTATCTGTCTTGGATTTTTTATCGTGTGCCATCGTTCTGTGCGGTCAAAGGGACGGAAGCAGAATGCTACGGTGCAGTTGCCAAGCCGCAGCATAGTGCTGATAATGTGAACCAAATCGGTATCCTTGGCAACAGACGCAGCAAGAGACGGGTAGACCTGTGAATGTGAGCAGAACAGCACTGACCCCTTACACACCCAGGGAAATGTACGCATTGGTTGCGGACGTTTTGTCGTACCCTCAATTTCTCCCCTGGTGCCGCAGTAGCAGCCTCTCAGAGGAAAACGATCACCAAGTCCGTGCCACCATTGAACTGGCGTACGGTACCCTGCACCGTTCCTTCAGTACCCGCAACCGGATGGAACCAGACAGACGGATCGAAATTCGGTTGGTTGATGGCCCCTTTGAGCGGATGGAGGGCGCTTGGCGCTTTGACCCGCTCGGAGACCAAGGGTGCAAGGTATCCCTGGCGCTAGAGTACGATTTCTCGAACTGGTTGTTGACCACGCTGATCGGGCCTGTCTTCAACCCCATTGCGAACAGCATGGTAGACGCATTCTCTGCGCGTGCCGTTGCGATCTACGGAAAGCGATAGATTCAGAGGGTACCCTTGTCTTTCGGATCTTTCGGATCTTTGGGGTTTTTGGGATCCTTGGAATGGATATCGCCCTCGATGCGCAACAGGTGCTCATTTTGGAAATAGAGGATAACATGTCGTTGCGCAGTGGTCGTGTTGCCTTGCCGTGTGCTGTAGCAGTAGTCCCAGCGGTTGGCATGAAATGGATCGATGAGCAACGGTGATCCAAGGAGGTAGCGCACCTCGCGTGTGCTCATATCCAGCCGTAGACGGTCTATCGTTTCTTGTGTCAGCACATTGCCTTGCTGAACATCCGGTCGGTAGGGGAATGAGAAGGAGCTGCATGCTCCCAGCGCGAGCAGGGAGAGAAGGAGTGCGGTGAGACGCATGGCCACGGTTTTCATAATAGGTGAACGATAGTGGATTCTACAGTGCGCCGTGGTCTGTGACCATCGGTATGTGCTGCAGGTTACTGTACTCTGAACTCTTTGATGACGATTAGTCAAGTGATTGATCTAGACGGTTACAGACAGAATGTGGGCATCATCCTGAGTAACCGGGAGGGGATGGTGTTGTGGGCGCGTCGGATTGGGCAAGATGCCTGGCAATTTCCCCAGGGAGGTATTCGGGGCCATGAGACGCCAGAACAAGCGATGTTTCGAGAATTGGCCGAGGAAATTGGCTTACAACCGCATGATGTGAGAGTACGGGGTTGTACACGGGGTTGGCTGCGCTATCGGTTGCCCCAGCGTTATATTCGTCATAACACGAATCCGGTCTGTGTGGGTCAGAAGCAGGTGTGGTTTTTACTGAACCTGGTTGGCCCGGATACGCGGGTGTGTTTAAGTCTATCAGAACGGCCAGAGTTCGATTGTTGGCGCTGGGTCGATTATTGGCGTCCTTTGGAAGAGGTCGTCTCCTTCAAGCGAGGGGTCTATGAGTGTGCATTGCGAGAACTTGCTCCTTTGGTTCTCCCAACCCAAACGTGCCGTTCCCCCATGGCAGAACATCGACGCATCTGGCGTACTGTTGGGCGCTAGGGCCGTCAACGTAGTGTCATGCTAAAACTGCTGCGGCGGATTATCCAGGAAGTCAATGTTGCAGGCGACCTGGATGAGGCACTGACCATCATCGTCTCACGGGTTCGCGAGGCAATGGTGGCGGATGTCTGTTCGGTTTATCTCACCGATCCACAAGATGGTGGTCAAGTCCTGATGGCAACGGACGGCCTCAATCCAAACGCGGTGCGGCAGGTTCGATTGCCCCCAGGACAGGGGATTGTCACCCTGGTGGTCGAACGCGCAGAACCTGTGAATCTGGATCATGCAGCCGCACACCCTCGCTTTTTGTTGCTGCCAGAGACCAATGAGACACCCTATCAGTCCTTTCTAGGGGTGCCCATCATCAACCACCGCAAGGTCTTGGGAGTGCTGGTCACCCAAAGGCGTGTGGCGGAGCGTTGCAACGACGATCAAGTAGCCTTCCAGGTGACAGTTGCAGCGGCGTTGGCGGGTGCCATTGCTCATGCGGAGGCGAGTGGTAGTATCACGACGTTGCTGGGGGTGCTTCCACAGACCAACCGCCGCTTCAAAGGGTTGGCGGGTGCGCCGGGCGTGGTCATCGGCAAGGCGCTGGTGATGAACCCACAAATCGACCTGAATGTGATTCCCGATCGGCGCATTGACGATCCAAAGACGGAGGAAGAAACTTTTCTCGCGGCCGTAGAAGCCGTCCGAGCAGACATTCGGGAATTGGGACAGGGCTTAAGCCAAGCCTTGTCTACAGAAGAAGCCACCCTGTTCGATGCGTATCTGCTGATGTTGGGCAGTGACAGTCTCGTGGGTAAGGCGCTTGAAAGCATTCGGGCTGGCAATTGGGCACCCGGGGCGCTACGCCAAACCGTCATGGAACACGTACGGGTGTTTCGGGCGATGGAAGATCCGCTCTTACAAGAACGCGCAAGCGACATCATCGATCTGGGGCGACGGATCATGAGCCGTTTGGTGGAGCAGGATCGACGCACCTTTAAATATCCCAAGCGCACCATCCTGGTCGCAGATGACGTATCGGCTACGATGATTGCTGAGGTACCCGCAGGACGGTTGGCAGCTGTGGTGTCTATGCACGGTTCGCGTTATTCCCATGCGGCTATCTTGGCGCGGGCCTTTGGGGTACCTGCGGTCATGGGCCTGCTGGATCTTCCGATTGCGAAGCTCGAAGGCTTAGAGGTCGTGGTGGATGGCTACAGTGGATCGCTGTACCTGGATCCGTCGCCTACGATACGGGCTGAGTTTTTGCGTATTGTACAAGAAGAAAAAAAGCTCATGGCAGGACTTCGGGAACTGCGAGACCTCCCCGCCGAAACCACAGACGGTTGTCGGGTACCGCTGTATGCCAATGCGGGCCTGATTGCAGACATGGGGCCCTCGCGTGAAAGTGGTGCAGAAGGGATTGGGTTATACCGTACCGAGATCCTGTTTATGATTCGCGATCGTTTTCCAGGGGAAGAAGAACAGGCAGCCCTGTTTCGTCGGGTGTTGCGTGCCTTTGCGCCACGGATGGTGACGATGCGGACACTCGATGTGGGTGGTGATAAATCCTTGCCCTATTTCCCTATTCATGAGTCTAATCCCTTTCTGGGTTGGCGTGGGATTCGCATTACGCTGGATCATCCTGAGATTTTCTTGACCCACCTACGGGCGATGGTGCGTGCAAGCGAGGGGTTGAACAACCTGCAGATTTTGCTCCCAATGGTCTACTGCGTAAGCGAAGTAGAGGATACCTTGGTCTTGCTGCAACGCGCCTATCGCGAATTGTTGGACGAGGGGTGTCAGGTCAAGATGCCTAAGGTCGGGGTCATGGTAGAGGTACCTGCTGCGGCCTATCAGATTGGTGCTTTTGCACGCAGGGTGGATTTTTTGTCGGTGGGAACCAATGACCTCACGCAGTATTTGCTCGCGGTGGATCGCAACAACGAACGGGTGGCAGGATTGTATGATCACCTTCACCCTGCCGTGCTGCAAACCTTGGTGCACATTACTACGCTTGCGCGAACGCACAACATTCCTGTGGGTGTGTGCGGTGAAATGGCAGGCGATCCGATGCTTGCCTTGTTGCTCGTCGCGATGGGGGTCAACCATCTCAGCATGAACGCAGGGTGTCTACCCCGTGTGAAGTATACGATCCGCCATTTTAGTCTGGAGCGTGCACAAGCAATCCTCAAGGAAGTCTTGGATTTTGAGAATTGTACGGCCGCACGGTTGTATTTGGATGCCATTATGGAAAAGGAAGGCTTAAGCCATTTGGTGCATCCAGTATGACGGTGCTCTGTCTGAGGCGTCCTGACGATTGGCATCTGCATCTGCGTGAGGGTGCAGGGCTTGCCGCTGTGTTACCGGATACGGTGGCACGTTTTGCGCGTGCGATGGTGATGCCGAATCTCGTTCCCCCCATTGTCACCACGAAGGATGCTCTGGCCTATCGGGATCAGATTTGTGCTGCTCTGCCCCTTGGTGCAGATTTTCAGCCGCTGATGACGCTCTACCTCACAGAAGAAACCTCTCCTACGGAGGTTCTTCGTGCCCGCGAGAGTGGTGCGGTGCATGGGATGAAGCTCTATCCAGCAGGGGCAACCACGAACTCGGAGTCAGGCGTTCGGACACTGGATGGCGTGTATCCCGTCCTAGACACGATGGCCGAGCAGGGTTTCCCCCTTCTGGTGCACGGCGAAGTGACTGATCCAACGGTGGATGTCTTCGATCGGGAGCGGATCTTTTTGGAGCGTCACCTGGTTCCGTTGCAAAGACGCTTTCCGGATCTCAAACTGGTGTTAGAGCACATCACCACGCGTGAGGCGGTGGACTTTGTGTGTGAAACCCCCCCGCAAGTCGCGGCTACGATCACAGCCCATCATTTGTTGTTGGATCGCAATGCGTTGTTTCGTGGTGGGGTACGACCCCATCATTATTGTTTGCCGATACTCAAGCGTGCGCTACATCGGCAGGCGGTGCTAGAAGCGGCCACCAGTGGCAATCCGAAGTTTTTTCTGGGTACGGACAGTGCCCCGCATCCCCGTACCGCAAAAGAACGTGGGTGTGGGTGTGCAGGAATCTATACTGCTCATGCTGCGCTGGAACTGTATGCAGAGGCGTTCGAGCAGTGCCATGCGCTCGATCGCCTAGAAGGATTTGCAAGCCACCATGGTGCCGATTTCTACGGATTGCCTCGTAACCAAGCACATGTAGTTTTGGAACGGGTGGCTTGGCAGGTGCCGGAGGAATTGCCTTTCGGTGCTGATCGATTGGTACCGTTTCGGGCGGGGGAATCGGTGACTTGGCGTCTGCGTGATCAGCATTGCTCCCACGGCAAGCCGTGAAAACGCCAGCCACCTACGGTACTGCGCTGGTGTTTTTCGTTGCGCTCGCCTTCGAACCCTTCTGCGACGTTGTATACCGTCGTGAAGCCTGCTTGGAGCAGCACTTTTCCTGCATCGAGTGATCGTTTGCCACTGCGACAAATGACCAAAACGGGGGTTTCGTCTCCGCTCGAGGTTGGTCGACTTTGCAGGGCTTTACGTACTTCTATTGCGAAGTTGGGATTGATCTCCCAGTCGGGTTCATCGATCCATGCGACATGAATCGCGCCTATCGGATGACCCACGAACAGGAACTCCATAGAAGAACGGCAGTCGATCAGGATGGCCTGTGGATTTTGCTGTAAGAAGGCATAAGACTGCTGTGGATCCATACTTTCTAATATCATGAACGACCCCCTCTTGATTATAGCCTTTGACTTTCAGCGTGCCCCTCTCCGGATCTTCGGAGAGGGATTTAATACAAAAGCACCAGAAAAGCATCATCAAGGTAGGCTGGCTACTGGGCGCTTGGTGCTGTGGATGCAGGGGTTGCCTCCTGAGGCGCTGGCGTCGTGACAGCGGGTGCCGTTGCAGCTGGCGTGGTCGCTGCCTCAGGGGTCTTCGCTGCGGGTGCTGCTGGAGTCGGTTCTGGCGAAGGCGGTGCCTCAGGAGTCTTGGCAGCGGGTGCTGCTGGAGTCGGTTCTGGCGAAGGCGGTGCCTCAGGAGTCTTGGCAGCGGGTGCTGCTGGAGCAATTGCAACAGGCGGTGTCGCAGCGGGTACCGTCGGAGCTGGAGTGGTCGGCGCTGCCCCAACGGGCGGCGTTGCAGGTTGTTTCAGCAGCTTGTTACGGTGCATTTCCATCAGTTCCGCGACCGTAAAATCCGCAACCTTCAGGTAATACGGAGAAACAGATGTCTTTAAGACATGCACCATTCCCTTCCCCGAAGCCGTGGAATCCGTCGCCTGTTCAGAAAAGACATACTCGCGCAGCTCACCCGCTTGGGTGCGGACAGAAAGTTTCAAGACAGGGGCATCCTGTCGATAGACGGGTTTGTTCTCCTTGCCCAACACCGCCTCGAACCCAATACCTGACAAGCGGTTCACCAGGGTGTCTATTGCTTCTGCGTTGATTTCTTCCCCAGGTTGCAGTCCTTCCAGTTGCCACTTTCCGGGCGGAACGCTGTCTTTGCTGTCTTTTTTGGCCTCCTTGCTTGGCGCTTTTTCGCGTACCAGGTGGGCATCTAGCAAGGTGATCTCTGCAATCTCCTCTGGTTTCAGCGTGAGCAGCGTTTTGTCCGCCCATTGGTTTGGATCAGCATCCACTTCGTAGGCCGTAATATCCAAACTGTATACTGCTTCTTCGTCGTTGGCGCGACCATAGATCTGACGCACCCCAGGGGAATCTCCTAGCCAAAGCGTTGCGACGGTTTTCTCCCCGACCGCCAACGTGACTTTGTGCTCGAAATTCGTCGGACTGACCTTGAAGCGTTTCAGCGCCACCGCACTGGTCGCAACCGGAGTGCGTTTGTACAAGCCCGACAAACGCCCAAGAATGCCATCCACCTTGCCCGTAAAGGCAGGGAATCCCTCCAGTGCAGGAATAGACCAGCCATTTCCTTGGCGATCCAGTACAAGCGCCGCTTTTTGCGGTTGCTCAAGGGTTACGCGGGTGATCGCCTTGGTGTCGAAGGACAAGACCTGCTCGTTACGGGCAACACCGCTGATACCCGTGCTCGTCCATCCGAGGAACGAAGCCAGGATCAACTGTACACCCAGCACTCCACCCAAAAGGCCAATGAGTCGATTCATGGGTTATTCGCTCCGTAAGCTAAGGATCGTGTTGTAATGCTGCAAACGCCTGGTGCGACTACGGCGTTGCAGCCCATAGACCAAGGCCAAACCAGCCAGGGCCAAGGCATAATTGAGATACTCCCAAAACATTTGGGCGCTGCGATCCATGGGCATGAGCATCCGCGAGTATTGTCCACGGCCACGCAGGGCGAGCAGGTTTTGATCTTCCAGAGACCAGTCGACCGCATTTTGCACCAATTGCAAGGGCTTGATGTAATGCGTTCCGGTGGCTTCTGCAGCCAGATCCAAAGCAGTGTCGCTCAGAAAATAGGCAGAACCGAAAAGGACGATGCGTGCCGAGGCCGGAGAGTGATCGATTTTCCCCGTCATTACGGTCTTTTCTTTGCTGGCGTCTTCTTTTTTCTCGTCTTTTGCCTGCTCTTTTGTCTTGTCCGCGCCTTTCAAGAGTGGCGAGGGCTTACCCTTGAAATAGCTGTCAAAAGATCCTTCAATGGCAACGCCAAGGAGGTTCGCGCCGATTGTGTTTCCTACAGGAAAGCCCTGTTCACCATAGGTGGTGAAATCGGGCTGGATATTCGCAGAGGAAGAAGTCCACGAGCGTTGCGAGCTGTGTAACAACTCGATGACCTTTCTGTCCTTGTTTTTCTCCTGATCCAGTTTGATCGGAGAGGCCCAACTCAACGTCAGTTGTCCAAGGCTGGCGGTCATGGTGTTTGTACGGTCTAGCTGTTTTCCTCGGAGATCAGGGAAGTACGGATACGGAATCGTCCGCAACTCTTGCACTGTGAAACCACCGAGATTACGCTGAACCGGAATAGGGAAGGGGGTATTCTGTGGATCGAGCACCATCGATTTATCGAGCACAATGCCCATGCCACCCAACCAATTTTCCAGACCGGTCTCTTTGGGCTGCGCCGAGATAGATTCCTGCGTTTGCTCAATATGGTAAGGTGATGCGGCAATGATCACCGTACCCCCTTGCATCGTGAACTGATCGATGGCAAAGACCTGTTTTTCGTCCAAGGATTCGGGCGACAACACCAGCAACAGATCTGCATCATTGGGGACAACACCCGACTTCAAATCGGTTGCACGCAGGGTGGTATCTTCTCCCAATTTCCGGCGTAGCTGCTCAAAAGCGGGGCCACTTTCCATGCCAAATTGGGCCATTTGTGGGTTGCTGATGGGCGCATAGACCGCAACAGTTCGGAGGAACCCCGAACTCATACGCTTGAGTGCCGCTTCAATGGCACGTTTGACCCCGGCTGCATCGAGTGCTTCTGGAAGGGGAATGCTCACGGTTTGGCCATCCGATTCGAGCATCATATAAAAATAGAAAGTCGTCTCATCCAAAAGCCCCAAGCTCAGAGGCCGGAAACCATGTTTCTTGGCGATTTCCTGGGCCAAGGCTCCATCGCCTGCGTCCGGATCTTGGACAACGGATGTGAATTTTCCATCGGATTTTTGTTTTAATACCTACCATTTCAACAACTGTATTAATTATCCCGTCGGTGTCAAATCCACATTCTTTATGCAATTCCAATTGTTCACCGTGTTCTATATATTTATCAGGTATTCCCAGGCGTTTTACATGAGCACTATAATTATTGTCAGTCATAAATTCGATAACAGCACTACCCATTCCTCCCATAATACAGCCATCTTCCACCGTAATTACTTTAGTATGTTTTGTAAATACCTCGTGCAATAATTCTTCATCTATTGGTTTTACAAATCGCATATCATAGTGAGCCGCTTTAATTCCCCTTGATTGCAATTGTTTGCATGCTTCAATAGCATAATTGCCAATATGGCCGATAGTTAGAATCGCAATATCTTCACCGTTTTGAATTCGTTGTCCTTTTCCTATAGTGATTTTACTGAAAGGTTTCTTCCATTCAGTCATCACACCATTTCCTCTTGGATAACGAATCGAAAAAGGCCCTTTGGTTTCTTCTAGCTGTGCAGTATACATCAAGTTTCGCAATTCTTCTTCATTCATAGGAGCAGAAACAATCATGTTTGGTATGCAACGGAAAAATGCTAAATCATATGCTCCATGATGTGTAGCTCCATCAGCACCTGCAAAGCCTCCTCTATCGAGGCAGAATACGACGTGTAGGTTTTGCAATGCAACATCGTGTATCACTTGGTCATATGCCCTTTGCATAAAAGAAGAATAGATATTGCAAAACGGAACCAATCCTTGAGTTGCCAATCCTGCTGAAAAAGTAACGGCATGTTGCTCGGCAATACCAACATCAAAGGTTCTGTCGGGCATTGCTTTCATCATAATATTTAATGAACATCCACTCAGCATCGCAGGAGTAATACCCATAATTTTCGAATTCTTTTCTGCAAGTTCTACAATTGTATAACCGAATACATCTTGGTATTTCGGCGGTTGCGGCACTTTAGGAACTATCTTTATTATCTCACCGGTATCTTTATTAAATAAACCTGGAGCATGCCATACCGTTTGATTTCCTTCTTCCGAAAATTTATATCCTTT
>CAIJYR010000118.1 GCA_903824965.1 uncultured Thiotrichales bacterium | reverse complement strand
CTAAACTATGTTTAAAAATATGAAAATCAGCGTGCGACTCTGGGGTGGATTTTCTATCATTCTGGTATTGCTGATGCTAGTAACATGGATCGGCATTCACGCAGTCGATAAGGTACAAGATGTCGTTGAGAGTATTGTCAAAGATCGCTATCCGAAGACGGTGCTGGCCAATGAGATCGTCAATCATATCAACTCGATTGCCCGCTCTGCTAGAAATGCAATTCTCCTAAAGGATCCTACGAAGTCGAAAGCAGAAATAGACAAAATATTTGAGAGTCGCAAGGTTATCGGCGAGAAACTCGACGCTCTAGAAAAAGTGGTTCGTTCAGAAAGAGGTAGAGCACTGCTCGCGGGCATTCATGCAGATCGTCAAGCTTATGTCACAGCACAAGATCGTTTCATAGAAATGATCAAAAATGGACAGTGGGACGAGGCTACAAAGATTACATTCGATGAAATAAGACCTCTACAAGCCGCTTATCAAAAGACCGTAGAAAAGCTCATCGCCTACCAAGAAAAAATAATGGAAGAGGGCGGTGTACTGGCTAATACGATACAAACGGAGAGCATTACCACCATGCTGCTTATGGGTGGCGTTGCGTTGATACTGACCATTGGCTTAGCACTGTGGCTCGTACTCAGTGTAACGCGACCACTCAACAAGGCCGTGGTGCTCGTTGGGCGTGTTGGGCGCGGTGATATCCCCGATCCAGTACAAGAAACCTGGCCTGGAGAGTTCGATATTGTTCGGGAAAGCATCAATGCGGCTGGGGTAGCCATTCACCGTCTGATCGAGGACGTTCATACCCTGGTTCAGGCAGGTTCCGATGGACGCCTCGCCGTACGCGCCGCAGCATCGCGCCACCAAGGGGACTACCAGCGCGTTGTGGAAGGATTCAACGCGACCTTAGATGCAGTGGTTGGCCCTGTGACAGAAGTGCTACGGGTGATGGCTGCACTTGAGCAGGGCCATTTGGATCAACATATCGCCGAGCAATACAAGGGCATGTTGGGACAGTTGCGCGATGCAGTGAACAACACCGTGGCACAGCTCGCCAAAACGATCGAGGAAGTCCAGCACACCACCACCGAACTCGGCAATGCAGCAAAACAGGTAGAGGCCACCGCACAATCGCTGAGCCAAGCCACCAGCGAACAGGCCGCAAGCGTCGAACAGACGAGTGCAGCAGTAGAAGAAATGAGCGCCTCCATCACCCAAAACGCCGACAACGCCAAGGTCACGAACACCCGTGCAGTACAAGCCGCAACGCAAGCCAGCGAGGGTGGCAAGTCTGTGAATGATACGGTGGCGGCCATGAAGCAAATTGCCAACAAGATCGGCATCATTGACGACATTGCCTACCAAACGAATCTACTTGCCCTCAATGCGGCCATCGAAGCCGCCAGAGCCGGAGAACACGGCAAAGGGTTTGCTGTGGTGGCAGCCGAGGTTCGCAAACTGGCAGAGCGTAGTCAGGTGTCCGCGCAGGAGATTGGTGAACTCGCCATCAGCAGTGTACAACTGGCGGAGAAGGCAGGGCGTCTCCTCGAAGATATCGTTCCGGCGATTACCACGACCTCGGATCTGGTGCAAGAAATCGCCGCCGCATCGAAAGAGCAATCGAGCGGCGTTGGCCAAATCAATACCGCCATGAGTCAACTGTCCCAACTCACGCAGACCAACGCAAGCTCTTCTGAAGAGTTGGCCGCCACTGCCGAAGAACTGGGCGCACAAGTGGTCCAGCTTCAGGATCTGGTTGGTTTCTTTCAGTTGGCTGAACCCACACGGGCAGCTCATCGAGTGGTAGGCAGTGTTGCACGGACAAAAAGACCCGTCCGATCACATGCCGTCCTGCCGACGACCAGCAGAGTGGTAGGAGCAAAAACAGCTCCTCCAATCGATGACTTTGAATCCTTCTAAAATCCAGAGTAAACACCTCTCCGAATCTTCGGAAAGGCTCCTTTGGGACTTTCTTCATGTGGTAAGAACGGTTGGGAGGATGTATCGTGACTCAATCTACCGCGATCGCGCACGTTGAAGGGGCCGCTTCCGTGCACGATGATCAAAAACAATACCTCACTTTCACGGTGGGGAAAGAGATCTTTGCCGCAGGAATCCTTACGATCAAAGAGATCTTGCGTTATAGCGCCATTACCGATGTACCTATGGCGCACCCTTGTTTGTTGGGCGTGTTTAATCTGCGAGGGCGGGTAGTGCCCATCGTAGATCTCGGTCTCCGATTGGGTCGAGATCCGATCGGCATCGGGCGACGTACTTGCATCGTGATCGCCGAAGTCACCTCGGACAACGGCACGATGGAGATTGGTATCGTCGTCGATGCAGTACGGGCGGTTGTGGACATTCCAAACGCCGCAATAGAGCCTCCGCCCCCCTTTGGTATGCGCCTACACGCCGACCATGTTTTGGGTGTATCTCGGATGAATGATCTCTTTGTGGTTCTCCTGGATCTTTCCAAAGTCCTCTCTAAAGAGGAACTGGCCGCTGTTCGCGGACGTGCGTGAGATAGGCTAGGGGATGCCGAGGTATTTGTGCGCCTGGAGACTGAGGCGCCAACGCGGATGGGCAAGACAATATTCCACAGCGAGTGCTGTGTTGTGCGCCCGTGCTGGCCCTGGCCCATCCATCGGTTGTAGAAAAAAGTGTTTAAACCGCAACGATGCAAACGCTGCTGGATCCATCCCTGCTTGGGGATAGACCAGTTTTAGTTCGTCGCCTTGTGTCTGTACCAGTGCAACCCCCGCCTTAGGGCTGACACAGATCCAATCTACCCCGATAGGAACCAAGCGGGTACCATTCGTCTCCACGGCCACTTCACAACCGGACGCGTGCAGCGCATCGATGAGTGCTGCATCGAGCTGTAACAACGGCTCTCCACCGGTACAGACCACATAAGGGTTGTGTGTCGACTTGGGCCACGCAGCAAGCAGGGCCACAACCAGCCTGGATCGGTCATACCCAACACTGCCCACAAAATCGGTGTCACAGAAGCGGCACTGTGCAGAAGCGCGATCTTCCGCACGACCCGACCAGAGATTGCACCCCGCAAAACGACAGAAGACAGCGGCGCGTCCTGTTCGGTCGCCTTCTCCTTGTAGGCTGTAGAAAATCTCCTTTACCTGGTAGGCCATGGATGCAATACCAAGGGCGATTTGCTCCCCACCAAGCTGACCCCTCGATAGGGCGTTTCGTACAGATCAAGACGGGTCAGGGACGACAAACGTGCTTGCGCCTGTTCCCAGATCCAGTGGGCCACCCTGCTGAGATCGGCTGCGATCAATCCTGGCAGATCGTTCAGCAGGTGATGATCCAGTTGGGCGTAGATCGGTGCGAATTGCTTTTTGACGTCCCCATAATCTACCGTCCAGCCCATAACGGCATCGAGCGGTATGGACAAATGCAGTTGCAAGGCATAGCTGTGGCCATGCAAACGATGATCAGGGTCTGCAGAATAGAGCGCACTCTCGAAATGCCATTGTTGCCCGATATGATAGGTCTCGCCGTCGTATTGACAGGAAGAGGTGGCCGTTTCGTCGATGGTGACGCAGGACAAGGAGGGCAGTTGTGGTTTGAGGTGTTCCCATATCCAATAGGCCAGCACCTCACTCGTCGGGTTGTCTAGCCCGTGGAGATCGTTGAGACAGCTCTTATCCAGCATCGCCTGCAGGGGTTGCCACACCGAGACCAGCGCATCCATGCCCTTCATGGTCTCCGTTGCGTTCGTAGAGAGCGATTCGGTGGTGTGAAGGGTGACTGTGAAGCCATGGCCGTGCATCCGACCACAGGGGTGATCCGGTGCCACATGCGGCAATCGATGTGCTGCCTCGAAACGCGTGCGATACCAGAAGTGGGCACGATTGTCCTGATCGAGATCAATACCTCGATTTTGTGTGCTCCGAATGCCGATGAGCGCAGGTGGGGAGGGACGCACACACTGGTACAACCAGCGGGCCAGGTGTACGTCGTTTGGTAAGGGCATGTGATCATTGAGAAAACCCTGATCCAAACACCCCACACAACGATCCCATGCACGGATCAACGCCTGTGGTTCTTGATCGGCCACCACGCGCGCCAGAAAACCATGGCCATGCAGCCGTTGGTTGAGTTTTCGGATGGCCTCAAAGGGTACAATAACAATCTGGGAAAGTGATCCGGGTTCCATGTCTTCCAGTGCTCAGAGTGCTCAATTTCAAGGGTGCGGCGTTCCGGTCTCACAAGACCGTGCAATCGACTACAGAGGACGCATTATAGTAAACTTGTGGGGATGGGTTTGCGCCAAAACAATCCCCTTGAGAATAGCTACTCGTTCCCGATATCCCTTGTGGATATTGGCTGGAAGGGTGTACACTCTGCTCCAGGTCGGTCTTGTTCGTGGTCGGTTGGTAGGGCACTGCGTGGCGGAAGTTGGTTCCAACGAGACCCCGTTTTCGGGGTATTTTTTTGTCAGGAGTGGGCCTTCGTGCCCACTTTTTGTTTTACTGTCGGTCTCTTGGTGGATCAAGAGCAGCGTCGTGGCGTGTGTACCCAACTGACCTAGAAGAAGTTTTTCTTAAGTTTGCATACAAACGGATCGTAAAGGCGTGCTGTGGCGAGGACAGGGTTGTGGTAAAAGCACCATCGCGGTTGCATCCATTGATCGAGCCAGTGGTGACGGCCATGGGGTATGAATTGGTCGGGATAGAATATGCCGGTCAAGGACATCGTCGGATCTTGCGACTCTATATAGACAGCCCCACAGGGGTCACGTTGGGGGATTGTGGCCGCGTCAGTCACCAGGTCAGCGGCGTACTCGAGGTAGAAGATCCGATTCCAGGCCCCTATCTCCTGGAGGTCTCGTCCCCAGGGTTGGATCGCACCCTGTTTGGCGTGCGGGACTTTGAGCGGTTTGCTGGGCGCAAGATCCAAGTCAAGCTCTCTCCGCTGCCCATGGGGATGACCCCGCAGGCGGCAGAAGATCCATTGGCAGGACGACGCAAGATTGTGGGAGTGCTCCAGGGTGTGCAGGGTGGCAATATCGTGGTGGAGGAAGAGGGCCATGTGTGGGTTCTGTCTCTGGATCGTGTCGAGAAGGCCAATCTAATCCCAGATATCTGACACCAGCCCAACAAGCTGATCGTCAACCACCCCGCTTTTGGGCGGGTGTTCGTGAAGCCGAGCACGGGATTGACCAGCCTACGCTACAGGGTACCGTGGCTACGGCAACGAAGTACAAGACTTTAGGCCCGTAAGGGCTAACAGCCGGGAAAGACCGGCACTTTTAACAGACGGCTACCTAAAACCGTCTCCTTTCCTCCCCGCTCTGAAGGGCAGGGTTTCTCGGAGACATTGATGAATAAAGAGATGTTGTTGGTCATTGAATCCGTCTGTAACGAAAAGGGGATTGCCGAGGAGGTCATCTTTCGGGCGGTAGAGTCTGCGCTTGCCATGGCTGCTAAAAAGGGCAAAGTGGCCGATATGGATGTGCGTGTTGCCATCGATCGTAGCAGTGGCGAACACAGTACTTTCCGACGCTGGGCGGTGGTGCCCGACGAGGGGGATGGGCTTGAAAATCCCGCAACCCAAATGCGTTTGTCGATGGCACGCGGTCGTGATCCTGCGGTAGAGGTCGGTGGCTATGTAGAAGAGCGCATGGAGTCGGTTCCCTTTGGACGAATCGGTGCCCAAGCAGCCAAGCAAGTGATTGTGCAGAAAGTCCGAGAAGCGGAGCGTGCACAATTGGTGGACAGCTATCTGCGTCGCGTTGGCCAGCTGGTCACAGGCGTGGTCAAGCATGTCGATCGTTCGGGGGTGATCCTCGATCTGGGGGGCAATGCGGAAGCCTTTATTGACCGTGCGGAGCTTATCCCCCGCGAGTCTGTGCGCAATGGCGATCGGGTGCGTGGCTACCTCCGAGCCGTGCGTTCTGAAGCACGTGGCCCCCAGTTGTTTGTGAGTCGCACAGCACGTGAATTGCTTATCGAATTGTTTAAACTGGAAGTCCCTGAAGTCGGGGAAGGACTCATCGAGATCATGGCTGCCGCCCGCGACCCTGGGTTGCGTGCAAAGATTGCGGTGCATTCCCGAGAGGCTCGCATCGATCCCGTGGGTGCTTGCGTGGGCATGCGTGGTTCTCGGGTGCAGGCCGTCTCCAATGAGTTGATCGGTGAGCGCATCGACATTGTTCTATGGGATGCGAACCCTGCGCAGTTTGTCATCAATGCGATGGCCCCTGCAGAAGTAACGTCCATCATGGTGGACGAAGATTCCCACGCGATGGATGTGGCAGTGCCGGAAGCGCAATTGGCCCAAGCGATCGGTCGCAACGGGCAAAATGTGCGATTGGCCAGCCTGCTCACAGGGTGGGAACTCAATGTCATGACCGAGTTGCAGGCGGTTGAGAAAAGCGAACAAGAGACCCTGAACCTTCAGCGGATGTTCATGGAAGTGCTCACGGTGGATGAACACTGGGCGTCTGTGTTGGTACAAGAGGGTTTTTCAACCCTAGAGGAGATCGCCTATGTGCCTGCCCATGAGATGTTGCAGATCGAGGGGATGAACCAGGACTTGGTTGACGATCTACGCAACCGTGCGCGGGATGTCCTTTTGACGCGTGCCATTGCGAGCGAGGAACATTCTGAGAAGGAGCCATCGCCGGAGTTGTTGGCCATGGAGGGCGTGGATCTTGCGCTTGCCCGGACACTCGCGGAGCGAGGTATCCAAACCGTGCAGGAGTTAGGAGATTTGGCGGTGGATGAACTAACGGACATCGAAGACGTGAACCAGGAACGAGCGGCGCGTTTGATTATGCTCGCCCGCGCACCCTTGTTCTCCAAGTAGTAAAAAGCCTGAGGCCGGGAGTAAAAGATGGCAGAAGTAACCATAAGACAGTTTGCCGAGGTGGTTGGTATTCCGGTTGAGCGCCTTTTGGTGCAGCTCGGAGAGGCGGGTCTTCTGAAAAAGACATCCGATGAGACCATCACTGAGCAAGAGAAGGTGCTGCTCCTCGGTTACCTGCGCCGCAGTCACGGTGAGGTGACTGGAATGACTGGGCCTCAGCGGATCACGTTGAAACGCAAGACGGTCAGCGAAATTCGTACCACGGGTGCACAGGGCAAGGCAAAAACGGTGAGTGTAGAAGTGCGCAAAAAGCGCACCTACATCAAGCGTGGCCCCGACGAAGCGGAAGTGACCGCCCCAGGTGCAGGTACATCCGACGAGGTTGCTACACTGCCCTCGGCTGTCGAAGGCACGGTGCACCTTCCGGAGGAAACGGAAAACCGTGTTGTGGAACGATCGGCTCCTCCTCCGGTGGTCGCAGAAACGTCCGCCCCCCCGATCCTGGCGGAAGAACCAAAAACGCCCGTGGCCGTGATCGCAACAGCACAAGAAGTTCCTGCGGTGCAGGCACCCCAGGCTATGCCTGTGGTCTCCTCCGCTACGACCCCGATCGCTACGACCAAGACGGAAACGGACGAAAAACGCCCGGAACCTCCTGTCCAAGAGAGCCGTGTCGTGGCGGCACTCGATCCACCCGTGATCGCGATCACCGAGGAAAAAAGCGCACCCCAAGCTACTCCTGCCCCCCAAGTGGCGGCTCAGGGGGAACGCCCCCGTGGGGATCGTCCCCGTACAGGGGAGCGTTCTGGGGAGCGTTCGGGATCGGGCGATCGTCCCCGTTCAGGAGAACGATCGGGAGAGCAGCGTTCGGGAACGGGCGGAGGGGATCGTTCGGCTCCCCGTACCGGAGAGCGTTCGGGAACAGGCGGAGGGGATCGTTCGGCTCCCCGTACCGGAGAGCGTTCGGGAACGGGCGGAGGGGATCGTGGTGCTGCCCGATCCACGCCACGTTCTGGCCCCACGGCCCGAACGGGTGATCGCGCTGCCCCGGGTACAGCGGCCCGAGGTGCTGGAGCGGGTTTGGCGGAGGGGCGTGGACGTGCGGATGCTGTGCGTTCTACCCGACGTCGGGGTGGCATTTCAGAACAGCGTGTAGAGGAAGATCGGGATCCTTTCGGTCGTGAGGAATTTTTAAGCAAAGGCACGCGGCGCAAGAAACGTCCGGCGGCGGCCATCACCACCCTTCGAGGTGCTCTCCAAGCGCAACAGGGCTTCCAAAAACCCGTTGGGCCGGTCGTGCGTGAAGTAAACCTACCGGAGAGTCTCAGCGTTGCAGAATTGGCGAACCGGATGTCCGTCAAAGCCTCCGAAGTGATCAAAGTCCTGATGAAAATGGGGAGCATGGTCACGATCAACCAAGTCTTGGATCAAGAGACCGCCGCGATTGTGGTCGATGAAATGGGACACAAGGCCAAGCTATTGCGCGAAAATGCCCTAGAAGAGGCATTGGAAGTGGAGGCACAGCACGAAGGGGAACGGGGAGGACGGCCACCGGTGGTTACGATCATGGGCCATGTGGATCATGGCAAAACTTCGTTGCTTGATTATATCCGCCGCACCAAGGTGGCTGCTGGCGAAGCGGGGGGGATTACCCAGCACATTGGGGCGTACCATGTGGAGACCCAGAAGGGAATCATTACCTTCTTGGACACCCCAGGCCATGCAGCGTTTACCGCCATGCGTGCGCGGGGAGCCAAAGTCACGGACATTGTGGTGCTGGTCGTCGCGGCTGATGATGGTGTGATGCCCCAAACCCTAGAGGCCATTCAACACGCAATGGCCGCAGAAGTACCGATTGTGGTTGCTGTGAACAAAATCGACAAATCGGCCGCCGATCCAGAACGGGTGCGGCACGAACTGGTACAACACAAGGTTGTGCCTGAAGAGTGGGGTGGCGAAAGTATTTTTGTCAATGTCTCTGCCAAAACCGGCATCGGCATTGATGCCCTGTTGGATTCCATCCTAGTGCAAGCCGAGGTACTGGAGCTACATGCCACGTCCACACAACGTGCTACCGGTGTGGTCATTGAGTCTGCGTTGGACAAAGGCCGTGGCCCTGTGGCTACCCTTTTGATCCAAAACGGTACTTTGCACAAAGGCGATATTTTGCTCACCGGTCACGAGTATGGTCGCGTGCGTGCTTTGTTAAATGAAGCGGGTCAGCAGGTGGACAAGGCGGGGCCGTCGATGCCGGTGGTTGTCCTTGGCCTTTCGGCACCTCCCAATGCGGGCGACCCTGCGGTGGTCGTACCCGACGAGCGCAAAGCACGAGAGATTGCCTTGTTCCGACAGGGCAAGTTCCGAGAGGTGAAGCTTGCACGCCAAAGCAAGGTGTCTTTGGAAAATGTCTTTGCCCACATGGAAGAAGGCACCAGCCGTCAGCTCAACTTGGTCATCAAGGCCGATGTCCAAGGATCTGCGGAGGCATTGAGTGACTCGTTGAGCAAGCTGTCCAGCAACGATGTGCGGGTCAAAGTCATTGCGTCTGGGGTGGGTGGCATCACCGAATCGGATGTCAATTTGGCAGTGGCTTCAGGTGCCATTTTGATCGGATTCAACGTACGTGCCGACAATACGGCGCGGCGGCTCATTGCCGAGGAAGAGGTAGATACCCATTATTATGGCGTGATTTACGATGTGATCGACGAGGTCAAAAAGGCACTGCTTGGGATGCTCGCCCCTGAGTTCAAGGAGCAGATCATTGGGTTGGCGGAGGTGCGTGATGTGTTCCGTTCTCCGAAGTTTGGTGCCATCGCCGGCTGTGTGGTCATGGACGGTCTTGTGAAGCGTCATAGCCCGATCCGTGTACTGCGTGACAATGTTGTGATTTACCAGGGCGAACTGGAATCGCTGCGGCGGTTTAAGGACGATGTAACGGAGGTTCGTTCTGGGTTTGAGTGCGGCATTGGAGTGCGTAACTACAATGACATCCGTACCGGCGATCAGATTGAAGTCTACGAGAGTGTACAGGTACAGCGTACACTTCACGGGAGTGAATCCACTCGTTAAAAAATCGATGAACCTCCCACATGCCCAGAGAATTTAGCCGTTCCCTCCGCCTCGGTGATCAAATACAGCGAGAACTGGCAGGGCTTTTAGAGCGCGACGTCCGAGATCCGCACATCGGGATGGTTACGATCACGTCCGTCCGGTTGAGTCCGGATCTCGCACATGCGAGCGTGTATGTCACGGTGCTTGGAGATGACAACCGCGCCCGTGATTCTGTGCGTGCGCTGCGTCGTGCTGCAGGATTCCTGCGAAGTGCTTTGTCCAAACGTTTTCGTGCTCGCACGGTTCCCGCGCTGCATTTCGTCTACGATGCCTCGGTAGAACGGGGGGCGCGGATCGGAGCCCTGATCGATGCTGCGATCCGTTCTGACCATAGTTTGCACGACCTATCCGCCGATCCAGAGGTACCGAGGAATCCGACCGTATGAAGCGCCACCCTTCCCGTGGACGCAGTGTTCATGGCATTTTGTTGTTAGATAAGCCCGTTGGGCTGACGTCCAATGCAGCTTTGCAAGAGGTCAAACGCTTATACCGTGCCTCCAAAGCGGGTCATACGGGCAGCCTGGATCCCCTGGCCTCTGGGATGCTGCCTCTGTGCTTGGGAGAAGCGACGAAGATTTCTGGTTTCTTGTTGGATGCGGACAAGCGTTACTGGGCTGAGTTTCACTTTGGGGTGACGACCACGACGGGGGACGCACACGGGGAGGTCTTGGAGACGCACCCTGTGGGAACGCTCGATCCGGAGGCGGTACGTGCCGCGTTGGCCAGATACACAGGGCAGATCGAACAGATTCCCCCGATGCACTCAGCCATCAAAATACAAGGCCGTCCGTTGTATACCCTTGCCCACAAGGGTCTCACCATTGAGCGGGCGCCTCGCACAGTCACCGTCCATGCTTTTAACCTGCTTACCCTAGAAAAAGATCGTTGTACGGTGCATATTCATTGTACCAAAGGCACGTACATCCGAACGCTCGCCGAAGACGTGGGCAAACTCCTCCATGTCGGCGCACATGTGAGTGCATTGCGTCGTTTGGCGGTCGGGCCTTTTGCAGATCCAGCAGCGATGCTCACCATGGAACAGTTACACGCCGCCCACGCAGAAGGGGAAGCGGCTTTGGACAAAAATCTCCTGTCGATGGACACGGCCCTGGGTCAATGGCCTGCGGTTTCGCTGACGAGTGACAGCGTTTTTTATATGCACCAAGGCCAGCCGGTTTTGGTGCCTCGTGCGCCCACGTCCGGCTTGGTACGTCTGTATGCCAACGCGAAAACGGCAGGACAAGGGGATAAACCCCCCTTCATTGGGGTGGGTGAGGTCATGGACGATGGTCGTATTGCGCCACGACGCTTGATCGTCCCCTGACGCTGGGCATCCGGTGACTTTCGGGGCCGCGTTGGGCTTTTGCCTGTGATCATTCGATCCCCCTCTCCGTCTTGCCTTGGAGAGTGGCTGACCCAGGAAAGCACGGTCAGCACCACAGGATGGCCACTGCGCGTTATAGTATCCCTACCACAAACCACCTGCTAAGAGGAGATGTTGATGCACAGATACGCTGCCACGGTATGGTTGTCCTCTTTTCTCCTCTTGTCGGTTGTTTTCGCGGATCAAACCCAAGACACTGCCCGCATTCAAGAGGCGCTCAAGGGCGTGGTCTCAGGAAGCGAGACGAGCGCCGTTGTGCCAACCCCCATCCCAGGGATCTACGAGGTCATGGTGGGGGCGAACGTTGTGTATTTCAGCGCCGATGGTCAGTACATGTTGGTGGGGGATCTGATCGACACCAAGGCCCACAAGAATCTTTCTGTGCCGCGCCGCAATGAGGCGCGACTCCATGCGATCAATACGATCAGCGAATCGGACATGTTTATTTTTGCCCCAGAAAAACAGGCCAAGCACACCATTACGGTGTTCACGGATCTCGACTGTGGTTATTGTCGCAAACTCCATAAGGACATCAAAGGGTACAATGACAGTGGCATTAGAGTTAGGTACCTATTGTTTCCCCGTGCTGGAAAGGACTCAAAATCGTACGAAAAAGCAGTGGATGCCTGGTGCGCCAGCGATCGCAATGCTGCGTTCACGCGTGCGAAGAACGGCGAAGAACTGGAGCGCAAGGAGTGCCCCAATCCGATTCTGCGGCACATGGCCTTGGGAGAACAGATAGGGATCACGGGCACACCGACGATCATCACCGATACGGGCGAAATGATCCCGGGTTACCTCCCGCCCGACAAACTTGCCAATCACCTGGATGGTGATCATCCGGAAGAATCGAAATGAACGAAACCGACCGTGCCTCGGAGGAGCGGCGACGCTTCACGAGGATACATTTTGGCGCCGAAGCGCGGATCACCCCCCTCGCAGTGGGAGCACTCACGATCGATGTGGTTCTGTTGGATCTGTGTCTGCAAGGTGCCTTGGTGGAATTGCCACAAGAGATCCCCCCACAGACCCTCCTGCGACAGGGGGACAGAGTTCAGTTAGACTTGCTCCTAGATGAGGGCGAAACAGCGATCTCTATGGAGGTCGAGGTTGTCCACCTGAAGGATCAATCCGTTGGTTTACAGTGCTGGGTACTGGATGTAGACAGCATGACCCACCTGCGACGTCTGGTGGAACTCAATCTAGGGGATGCAGCCTTGTTTCATCGGGAGATTGCGCTCTTGGGTCGACTGGGCAGCATATCTGCCTCGGATCTTTCTGATGGATAGGCCGATGCGTAGGGTTGACTGATTGTCTCAAGGGTTTTTCGCTGTTCCCTTGTGAGGTACTTCGCCGATGGCGTTTGTCAGACCCGAACCGAACCCGAAAAACATCCGTTCCCTTGCCTTGTGGATGGCTCCTCCGGCCTATGGCTGGCGACGCAAAGGCAGACGACGTGGCGGAAGTGCGGGGCGTGCCTTGATGCAACCACTGGCTGCACTGGGCGTTATTTTGCTCATGGTGGGCTTTGTGGGGTTGCTGATCATGCAGCAATCGATCTACCACGCCTCTCTTTTCGGGGGCATTGGCGATCTGCAGCGCCAAGCACGTTACGTGGTGGATATTGCGGGGGTGGCTGCTCCGCCACCGGATGTCCAACGCTTGCGCATGGTGCTAGAAGAGTTTGACAGCCGTCTCCACCGGCTCACCGTTGAATTGCGGATGACCGTTACCGTGAACGACACGGCAGTACCTTGGCGATCCTCGCCTGCACAAGGTGCCTTGATGAGTCTTTCGTCCCACTGGCAGAGCCAATATTACCCACACTTACTTGCACTGATTGACGTAAAGACCAACCAAGCCAGGCCGGAGGCGAACCAAGCCGCCCACGCGCTGCTGAAAGAGATCGAGAGCATCAGCGAGGAGGCGAACGAGGCTGTACGTACCCAATCTTCGTTGTTGTTTATGGCACAGGTGGGATTGTTGCTGCTCGGTGCTATGGCTACGGTTGTGATTGTGATGCGCGTCAACCACCAGTTGTTGGAACCGTTGGCCCACCTGCGGAATTGGGCAAGCCGGATGCGGGGTGGGAACCTAGGGGCGCGTGTTCCTGCGCCTGCGAAAGGTGATTTTGCTGATCTTGCCGCAGACATCAATGCATTAGGATCAGATTTGCAAATACTGACGCGAGACATGGACAATCAGGTGCGTCACCAAACCGAACGTTTGGCCCAAAAGACGCATTCCCTTCAAGTGCTGTATGATATTTCATCGAATATCAACAGCGCCCGTGACATGGATGATCTCTTGACGTGTTTTTTACGTACCATTACCGAACTGGTGGGATCGGTGGCTGCTGCGGTTCGTTTGGTAACGGATGACAACCAGATGCGTTTGGTGGCGAGCATTGGGTTAGACCCTGATATCGTGGAGCGGGAACGATTGGTACCGATTGGGCGTTGCTTGTGTGGTACTGCGGTGACTTCGGGGGAACTGAGAAGTGAACCCGATCTGCGTCACTGTGCCAAATGGAACAACCGCCCGATGTTTCAGACCGAGGGCATTGAGGTGATTTCCGTTCCCCTCATGTACCGTGACCGTACCCTTGGGATTTATAACCTGTTTCTCGATTCTTCGGGTCTGACCCAGCGCGAGGAAATGAAAGAATTATTGACCAGCATTGGCAAGCACCTTGGGATGGCCGTAGAAAAAGCACGATTGGATACAGAATCCAAGCGCCTTTCGATCATCCAGGAGCGTACCATGCTGGCCCATGAACTCCACGATTCTCTGGCACAGACGCTTGCGGGGTTGCGTTTTCAGTCCCAGATGTTAGAAGAGACGCTCGAAAAATCACAAGAGAGCGGTGCACTGGGAGAAGTACGCAAAATACGCACGAGTGTAGAAGAGGCACATACCGAACTGCGCGAGTTGTTGGTACATTTCCGCGCACGCATGGATGAACGAGGGCTGATCCCTGCCTTAGAAGAAATGATGGAGAGTTTCCGGCACGAGACGCAGATTGCCGCATTCTTCCACAATGAGTGTCAGCAGTTGAGCCTTCGTCCCGATCAAGAAGTCCAGGTGCTGCATATTGTACAAGAGGCACTCACCAATGTCCGTAAACACAGTGGTGCCCGCAATGTGCGTTTGTTGTTGCACTGCGATAAGGGAAACGCTTATCGCATCCTGGTAGAGGATGATGGCAATGGCTTGGTGAGTACCAACCGTCAGCCTTTGCCAGGAGAACATGTGGGGCTTTCTATCATGCAGGAACGGGCACGTCGTTTAGGGGGGACGTTGCGTGTAGAAGGCGAGCCTGGCGAAGGGACACGGGTGGAACTGACCTGTATGCCTCATACCACCACCGATCAAGAAATGCAGTATTCCAAAGAGGTCTAGCCATCCATGCGTGTATTGTTGATCGATGACCATGCCCTGTTTCGCGCCGGCCTGGAGAGTTTGTTGGAACGCCGTGCCATCCATGTCATTGGTTCGGTTGGAAGTGGCGAGGAAGGTCTGCGTCTCGCAAGTGAACTGCAATTAGACATCATTCTGCTCGATATGCGAATGCCGCGCATGGAAGGGGGTGAGGTGCTGAAGGTACTGCGTCGACGAGGGATTACGATTCCTGTGGTCATGCTCACGACGAGTCGCGAAGAGCAAGATTTGGTCGATGCGCTACGCAACGGTGCCAATGGGTATTTGCTCAAAGACATGGAGCCAGACAAACTGGTGGATACCCTGCGCGAAATTGTGGCAGGTGGCACGGTGGTGGCGCCGGAGTTGGCGGGTGTGCTTGCACGGGCCATCAAGGGGGATGATCGCCGCATTGGATTGCACAACACACCCCTGGCCGATTTAACCCCTCGCGAGCAGCAGATCTTGCGTCATTTGGCCGAGGGGCAGAGCAACAAAGTGATCGGTCGCGAGCTTGGTATCTCGGACGGTACCGTTAAGCTCCACGTCAAGGCGATTTTGCGCAAGCTGGGCGTACACTCTCGGGTCGAGGCCGCTGTGATCGCCGTAGAACAGGGACTCTGCCGTCGCAACGAAGATTCTTAGCCCTGATTTTTTAGGCCGAATCTTGGCGCACCAATTTTTTGCGGTTTGAGAAAATAAAGCTGTCGAGCGCCATATTCCAGTAGAGCATGTTTTTTCTACAATAGTCCACGAGGTGATCAAGCTCCGGGTACATTTCATCCACGCCGAACATACGGATGTCATCCACCTGTACGAGAAGCGGCTTTTCTGATCGTGCGATCCGTCTTTCGATCGCGAGTAATTCTTGGACGATGGGTGTATCCGAATCTCCCTTGGCGGTACCATCGCCGCTATAGTGTCCATCCAACCAGCAAAAGACAGACATCTCCGGCGGGATGGCGTCTATGACTTTGGGAAGCAGGGCCACGCTGTTGCCATGCAGACAAGTCACCCCCATGGGTTCCAGGAGGGCGCGTGAGTATTGGTACAAATGTTCTGCCAATTCGATGGTAGTCACTTGGTACCCGCGTGCAGCCACCATCCTGGCCGTCGTTCCGGCGGCTGTCCCTGTTTCGATGAAGAGGGTTTCGCGGGGGTCTAGCTTCGAGAGATTGCGCAGCAACGCCTCTTTTTTGACGAAGTCAGGAGGAGGGGACGCATACCCCGTCTGTTTCCAGGCAAGCAGGAGATTCACTTCGCTCGTTAACAGTTCGATCTCTTGCTGGCTCATGGACGGGATCTCTAGGGATGGAACGGTTTTTTTGAGCAACACCACATCGCCTGTCCACCTTGCACAGAACTGAATGGCATCGAGCGAAAGGATATTTTGATCGGACTCCAGGGGATCGAGGATGGCCACGCGCTCAGGGCTTTTATCCTTGTGCGTCCCTGCAACAATGACATAATTCCCATTGTTCAGTCTTGCGACGACAGGAAAGACGCCCTCCAGGGATAAGAGCGATCGCCAATCGATCAAACGGTACGAGGCATCCAACCCATGCGTGGTTGCCATGTCAAGAAATGCTTGGATGTTCGGTTCGCTGCGTCCTGCGACAGGCTCGTGGGTCAGTTGTTCGGGAGAGAGGGCCAGGCCATAACGCTGTGCAATGGCCGCGAGGCATTGCGCTGCCGTAGTCGGTACGCTGTTTTTTGTAGGTGCTGTCATCGATGGTTCAATCCGCGCCCTGCGTGGGGGGCAAGCGTTGCCCAAAAGCTGCCGTAGTATAGCAAGATACACCTCGGTTTCAATCTGTGTGTAACAGACTGTTTGCCTAGTGCGCTGGCGCGAAAACACGCATAAGCACGCGCACGAAGTGGTTTTTCAGCAATGATCCTGCTGAAAGCGGTTCCCGATCGCCTCCGTCAGAAAAAGGAGTTGCGAAGGAACGATGGACGTGGTGTAATTCGGAAATCAGGGGGCCGTTAGCTCAGTTGGTAGAGCAGCTGACTCT
>CAIJYR010000117.1 GCA_903824965.1 uncultured Thiotrichales bacterium | reverse complement strand
TGAAGCCGCCCAACGTCTCAACGAGACCAGGACAGAACTCTTTCAATTTATTCACAAAACCCAACAACGCGCCGCCTGAGCAACACCTCACAGACCACCTTCGTTCAGGCTCATGTCAGGATTGGAAAATACTGAGGAGGATGGGCCAGGACACGAAGAGGACGTCCATTGCTGTCGCTGTCTCCCCAAAAAACATTCTGGCCCAAAGATAACCATCTGCGCTATCCTTCCCTATCCCGAACGGCAGGGCTGCGTGCACTGGGTCACTACAGCGGTTCTGTGGAGGAGGCTTGACCTTAGCACATCCTCCGTTTTAATCGCTGAGAACCTTTGACGTTACAACGCGAGGGAAGCGGGCCGACAGGCTCCATCACGAGGCGCGTCAGCGCATTTGTAGGGGGAGGAGACGAAACCGTGTCCTTTCCCCATCGTCCTCACTCAAAAGGGCGTGGATCGAAAGAAACGGAGGCATTGATGAGCGAGCACAACCAATACGTCTATGCATTCACTGCAGGCGATGGTAAGAACAAAGCCCTCCTGGGCGGAAAAGGCGCCAATCTCTGTGAAATGACCCAGATAGGTCTTCGGGTTCCACCGGGTTTCGTCATTACCACAGAGGTCTGTCTTGCGTACCTGGAGCACCCTACCACAGGACTGCCAGCCGCAGCCATGGAACAGATCCACACCCACTTACGGGATCTGGAGCAGATGACCGGAAAGGGATTCGGATCCGCAACCAACCCGCTGCTTGTGTCCGTGCGATCCGGTTCTGCGATCTCAATGCCGGGCATGATGGACACGATTCTGAACCTTGGCCTCAATCCCACCACCCTGCGTGGTCTGATCGCCCAGACCAAGAATGAACGCTTTGGCTACGATGCCTACCGCCGCTTCATCCAACTCTTTGGCCAAATTGCTCTCGGCATTCCAAAAGAAGCGTTTGAAGATCCGCTCAAGGAGATGAAGGAACAGATTGGCGCCAACTCCGACGTTGATCTGACCACCTCAGACTTGGCAAAATTGAGCTTACGTTTCCTGGCAACCGTCAAAGAACATACAGGGCGCGATTTTCCCGAAGACCCCTACGAACAGCTTTTGATCGCCATCCAAGCGGTATTCCAGTCTTGGATGGGGAAACGGGCGATAGACTACCGGCATCAGTTCAAGATTACCAAAGAAATGGCCAATGGTACGGCGGTCAATATCTGCACCATGGTCTTTGGCAATATGGGCAACGATTCTGCAACGGGTGTCGCATTTACGCGCAACCCTGGCACAGGTGAAAACGAGTTTTTTGGTGAGTACCTCGTCAACGCCCAGGGAGAAGATGTCGTAGCCGGTATTCGGACACCAAAACCAGTGTCAGAAATGAAAGTCGAGATGCCCGCCATCTACGATCAATTGCTTGCACTACGTCAACGTTTAGAAACCCACTACAGGGAAGTACAGGATTTTGAGTTTACCATTGAAAAGGGTATTTTATACTGTCTCCAAACCCGCAATGGAAAAATGAATGCTCAGTCCATGGTACGTACCTCGGTGGAAATGGTACAAGAAGGCATCATCAGCCAAGAACAAGCCTTATTGCGCATTCGTCCTGAAGACTTAGAGCAATTGTTGTTCCCACGCATCAACCCAAAGGCGGTGGTACACGCGATTGCGCAAGGTTTACCAGCGTCTCCTGGTGCTGCTTGTGGCTACATTGTCTTTGATGCTGATCGTGCTGAAGCCCAAGGAAGGCTCGGTACCAAGATCATTTTGCTCCGCGAAGAAACCAAACCAGAAGATATTCACGGTTTTTTTGCAGCGCAGGGCATTCTAACCTCTCGTGGCGGAAAGACCTCTCACGCTGCGGTTGTGGCACGTGGCATGGGGAAACCATGCGTCACGGGTGCGACGGATATTCACATCGATATGCAGTTGCGCAAGGCATTCATCGGTGGTCGTGTCCTCTCCGAAGGAGAATTGATCACCATCGATGGCAGCACTGGCAATGTCTACCTTGGTGAAGCACCCCTGGTTGAGGGGGAGTTTACGGAAGAGTTGATCACCCTGCTTTCTTGGGCGGATGCAACTGCTACCCTGAAAGTGATGGCCAATGCGGATACCCCGCAGGATGCAAAACGTGCATCCAATTATGGCGCGATGGGTATTGGGCTGTGTCGCACCGAACGTATGTTTAATGCTACGGATCGTCTGCCGCTCATGGTAGAAATGATCATGGCCGAAAACGAGACAGAGCGTACGACTGCCCTCAATCGACTGTTGCCCATCCAGCGTCAAGATTTCATTGAGCTGTTTACAGTCATGGCACCGCGCCCGGTCACGGTTCGCCTGCTCGATCCCCCTATCCACGAATTCCTACCCTCTGA
>CAIJYR010000116.1 GCA_903824965.1 uncultured Thiotrichales bacterium | reverse complement strand
AGCCACGACAGCGGGAGCCTGTACCGGAACGACTTACGTTGGGACTACGGCGCTTGCACTGAACCGTGCATCTGGGTCATTGGCCCTGACTGGCATTACGAGCATAGATGGCTCTAGCGCCTCCTGCACTGGCAATGCCGCAACCGTCACTCATGGAGTCTACACAACCGACACTGGCACAGTCACAAACACCATGCTCGTGGGTTCCATCGCAGCGTCAAAACTGACAGGAACAGACATCGCAACAGTCGGAACCGTCACCACAGGGACGTGGCACAGTACGGTGATAGGTGCAACTTACGGTGGTACAGGCGTCAACAACGGCTCGAATACGCTGACCCTAGGCGGGAGTCTGACCACCACAGGAGCGGCAACCCCTACGCTTGCGTTCGGCGCAACAGGATACACAACTACGTTTCCTGCCTCTAATACCAGTATCGATATCTCACCCTACACGCTCACGTATACGGGTCACACAGCGGCAAGGACAATCACAATTCCTGACGCTAATTTCACAGCAGCAAGAACCGATGCCGCACAGACTTTCTCAGGCGTGCAAACATTCTCCTCTGCACCAGTGGTTAATAATCAAATGACGGTTGCGGGTGCCTACGGTGTACAGCCAAAAATAACAATCGGATCAGGATTGTATGACTATCAGGCGGGTCTTGGTTTCAAAGGTGGTGTCAGCTCAGTGTGGAATCACGGACTACAATCAGGAGATGCTGACCCGTCATCCGCCTACACAGCATTGACCATTTGGGGATCAACTGCGGGTGGAGGAGATCCGTTTGGAATAAGAGTGTGTCAGTTTGTTTCTGCATCAGCACAGGCAAATACTTATGTTCTTGCAACAAAGTTCATATCCAACAATGCCACCATGTTTACCACAAACACAACCCTTTCAAATGGAGCAGGCTCAAACACCGCCACACTCACCAACGCCCCCGCCGCTGGGAATCCAACCAAATGGGTTCCCATCAATGACAACGGCACAATCCGATACATCCCTGCGTGGTAAATAGGAGACAATGATGACTGACACAACCAACATCCTGACCATCACCCTTGGTCGTGGTCGTACGAAACAACAAGCCTTTTCCGATGCCGCTATCGTCAACGGCTACCAACCAACCACAACAGTCATCCAGAGCGAAACGCTTTTTACCTCCTACGGTACAGTCATGGTCGCAGGGGGCACACCAGAAGGCGTTCTGGCGAGCCTTGGCGTGAATGGAACCAACGCACAGTTCGTAAATACGCTATCCCCTGGACAAACCATCATTGTGGCTTACCAAACAAATACCACTGTACAGAACCCAGTCTCAGAACAAACGTTTGGCGCGAATATCTGGGCATCCAAGTGTGATGAGTTCGACCGCGCAATGATGCTGGCAGCCGCAAAAAGCCGCGACGAAAAGGCTACACCAACGGTGATTTCATAATGATTCAATTTATGATGCTCGGTTTGCCGAAACCTTGAACTACTCTGGCAGCAAACTAGCTCACAACCGACACATACCTTTTCAAAAACCTAAGAGGAAAACGAGTGGATTATAGTGATTTGTTTAGCCAAACATTGGCACCCATCATTTGGGAACACTTGGTACCACACATCCCATTTGACAAAGAGAGGCATCGAGAATTGTGTGGTTCCCATATACAACCCGATCTACAAGTGACACCGCAAGATACCAGCCTGATCGATCGCTTGATCGACAACCTCCGGAGAGCGCACCATGAAACGAAGCCTCTATAATAAAGCACTGTACCCCTTTGGCCACAGAACGAGTAAGATACTCGAAGACCTACAAAATTCTATGGGTGGGGGAGGGGTGAGTGACGCATCCTCGGGAGCATCCAATACTGCAGATCAAATTGCAAAATTGGCGTCTCAGGTATACGGGAACTACCAGAATAACTTTCTCCCCATACAAACGGCAATCGCATCTCAATATGGAATTATTCCGCAGAACGCCGCCCAAGCACAACAAGCTGCTATGGTCAATGCCGCTACCCAGCAACAAATACAAGCACTTCAATCGCGTGCCGCTGCAAACGCCGCACAACATGGTACAGCCGCAACAGAATCCGCCAATCGCCAGATGATGGCCTATGGCGTCAATCCCAACGATGCCCGCTTTGCCGGAATCAATCGTGCCGCAGCGACAAATCAAGCTATCGGGACTATAAACGCAATGAATCAAGTCCCAGGCGCAGTACGACAACAAGAAATGGGTTTTTTAAACTCTGGAAACAACTTGGTCGGACAGGCCGTCAGCGCATACGGAGCAGCAAGCAACGCATACAATGCCGCCGGAAGACTCGCACAACAAAATTATCAAGACCAAAGTAACATTTTGGGAGATGTCGCCACTGTCGTATCAGCCTTCTTCTCTGAAGGAGGCTATGTCCATGCACCACCCGGGCCATCTGGTCGAGATACCGGGGCCATCAACATCAGCGATGGAGAATATGTATTGCCCACAGCAACCGTCCGCGCCGTTGGAGGTATGCGTGTATTGGACGATCTCGTTGAGAAGACAACAGGACGCAGACCCTCGCAAAAATACGCTGTTCCTGCACCACTTGGACTCCTTGGGTTCCTTATACCAGGCTATGCAGGCACCCCAAATCCGGTCACGGGACTGGCGTCTCAGGCCCAGACAGCCACACAACCCACGACTAACCACCCCGTTGGCGATCTCTTGAACGGCACAGTACGTGTACTGTACCGATTGAAAAACACCCCATCGCAAATCACACGCGCCAACACTACGGGCACCGACGGAAAGCAGAGACCGCAACCCCTCGTTCGCGCCAATCAACCAGCAGCGCCGCACCAAACACAGGCAGGCAAAGCAACCCTGAAGATCAATCCATCCTTCAACAACCCGCAGAAACCCCCTGCGCTTTACGGTGCTCGATGGAACCAGAAATACCGCGCCTGGGCAGCCCCGTACAGTGAATGGGTCAAGCTCCTGTCCCACACGGGTTCCAGTTCCTAGAAAAATCGAGTTCCTAGAAGAATCTGAGAAGGTAAGCGGTTGCGTTTCTGACTGCCCACCCTGCCATCACGTACTGAATACCAATCGCCCCACCTGCCGCTTTTCTACCCGAAAAGTGCTTGTGGGGTTTTTTTATGTCCCAAGGAAACGTGACGATGCCCCTTCCTGTCTCTTTATCCAAGCTGATTCCCTCCCATCCGGCGGATGAAATAGACCTAGTGTCTGCACGTCCTCCGTGGGTGTATCCACAGACGATTCGCGCACTCGCCAGGAATCGATTGACGACAGGCGGCCTTGTCCACGCACCTAAGGGGCCACCTGAGCGTGATACCGGCGTGATTGACATCGTTGGGGGTGGGTATGTCCTGCCTCCAGAGACTGTCCGTGCTGTGGGCGGTGTGTCTGCCTTGGACAAGCTCGTGGAACGCACCACGGGGCGACGGCCCTCGCAAAAAAATGCTATTCCGATTTCCCGTGGTTTGGCGGGTTTGGCGAGCCTCCTCCCTGGGTATGACGACGGTGGGATGATTGGCGGTGATGATGGCCTAGGGTTTTTCGATGACCCAAGCGCCTCCATGGACACAGCAGGGGGCACAGAAGGGAATGCTTGGGGGGATGACGGCGCGGGTGCTGCAACGCCCCTTCCGGATCCGATCCCAGTTTCCAGGGACACACCCGATCTCGGCATCAATCCCATGATGAACGGTGCAGATGCCTCGAACCTTGGTTTCGACCCCTATGCAGGGCTGGCGCAAGGCTCCACGGCGTTTGATCCGTCCATGAATCCCTTGATGAACGGCTCGGCGCCCTACGGAGATGCCTCCTTCCTTGGGGTTGATCCCTACGGTGAGTTGACACAGGGTTTTGCTCCCTCCGATCCGTCCATGAATCCCTTGATGAACGGCACGGTACCGTATGGAGATCCATCCTTCCTTGGTGGGGTTGATCCCTACGGTGGGCTGACACAGGGTTTTGCTCCCTCCGATCCGTCCATGAATCCCTTGATGAACGGCACGGTACCGTATGGAGACCCGTCGCTCTTTGGCATCAACCCCTATCAAACCTTCACGCCTGGATTGACATCCTTGGGCGTATCGAATGGGTTTTCTAGTGATCTAGGCAGTGATCTCGGAACGAACACAAACGATCTGCTCGGTACCAGCGACGCCTCCGAAGGCGTCAATACTCCCACAGGCTTGACATCGTTTGGTTCGCCTGGATCGGATTTCGCGTCTCTGAATGGTAGCTTCGGAGCTGACAGTAGCAGTTCCTTCGATTCCGGCAACGACTTTGAAGGCGTCAATACTCCCACAGGCTTGGCGTCGTTTGCTTCACCTGGATCGGATTTTACGTCTCTGAATGGTAGCTTCGGAGCCGACAGCGGCAATTCCTTCGATTCCGGCAACGACTTTGAAGGCGTCAATACTCCCACAGGCTTGGCATCGTTTGCTTCGCCTGGATCGGATTTCGCGTCTCTGAATGGTAGCTTCGGAGCTGACAGTAGCAGTTCCTTCGATTCCGGCAACGACTTTGAAGGCGTCAATACTCCCACAGGCTTGGCGT
>CAIJYR010000115.1 GCA_903824965.1 uncultured Thiotrichales bacterium | reverse complement strand
CACAAATGGCTTTACGCCGTGCTCGGTTGCCTTACGTTTTGTCTCAGCCCGCGATACGGCTGCGGACATCGACAAAACGTACGGCCCTCACGGCTACGCGGGGCTCGTCGCACTACGCTTCGCTCCATGTGCTCCTCGAACGAGGATGAGACGGTGCCACCATGCGTATCTGTTGAGGTCATCGGACAATGCGTGTGGCAGGGTGTGGATTTGTAAAGGAGTCTCACAGAGCAGGATGTTCCCGTAGACACTCCTTCTGCTGTATCGGAAGCGCCACCAGACGTACGCCTATAGCCCTGCAAACCTTTGATATGGTGTCAAATCTCGGGTGTGCATTAGGTCGTAGGGCCCTGTAGAGCGCCTCCCGTGTGACACCGCTAGCCTTGGATATCTCTGCCATACCGCGTGCCCGTGCAATATCACCCAGCGCGGCAGCCAGTAGCGCCGGATCATCGTCTTCTAGGATCAGGGTAAGGTATTCTGCGATAGCCTCGTCGCTGTCTAGGTAGCGCGAGGCATCGAACTCAGGCAGATCGGAGATACGAATTTTGTCATTCATCTTCAATCCTTTAGATTTGCTGCCAATCGTTTGGCATCGGCGATGTCGGCAGATTGGGTAGATTTGTCGCCTCCTCCTAGCATCACAACGATCTGCGTCCCCCTCTGTAAGTAATACATCCGCCAACCGCCGCCAAAGTGTTCACGCATCTCGAACACGCCGTCACCAACCGACTGCACGTCTCCCAAGTTTCCCAGTTGCGCCTTCCTGATCCGAGCGATCAATCTGCGTCTCGTTGTACTGTCACGCAAGGAGAGGAGTCACTGATCAAATTGAGGTAGTGTCAGTACGGTGATCATACGCAGATTGTAACCAAACCATTACAACGAGAGCAACGCCACCGAGTTGAAATACGAACGGCTGCGGCAGGTTTTGCATGAGCACTACCAAGAGGAGTACCGCACCACGCCAACCATTGCAGAACAATTGGAACAACAGGGCATACTCAATGGGAAGAGTATGGTCATAGAGCGCCAATTACAGCACCGTTTGGGTTCGTTGCCCCCGTGTTTGGTTGGCGCGAGTGTCGGTATTCCGTGATCGACAGCACTACCATGGTGGAATCGCTATGCAATGTAATTTCCTGACGCGCTTCGGCATCCTGCAAAGACCATTGACGCATCAGATAGCCTCCCGAAAAGTGCACGACAGGAAAACAGGTACACGGTAGCGGCCATTTAGTGACGGATGGCATGCTCAAACAGGACTACCCCTAGAAAACCAACAAAGAATAATGAGGTTACAAAAGGGCTGTCATGTTGTGGGTTGGTATGGGCTTCCACCAACAGTTCTTCAGTTACCAAATAGAGTAGCGCAATCAAACCAAAGGTATAGCCTGCGGTGATCGTGTCTTGCGATAAGTTGGCCGCCATAAACCCAAGCGAAGCACCAATGGGTAACATTGCCCCAATGAGTACACCAATGAATAGGATGGTTCTGTTTGAATAGGCAGGGGACAGCGTGGAGGTGAGCGCCAACCCCAAAAACAACACTTCCACGGACAATGCAAAGGTCAACAAAAACCCCTGGCTCGTTCCTGCAACAAAACCCAATCCAATAATAAGACCATCGATCAGCGTATCAAACACCACGGAAAGAATGAACGAGAACGAACCAGAATACTGTTCATCGATTTCTTTCATGATAAAGGTCATCAGGATACCAGCCATACCACCGATCAAGATGGGCAAAGAATTGGCCTGTTTTAATACCTCTGGCAGCACTTCGCCCGCTGCCGCAGCAAACACGATACCTGCAGCGAAATGTTGAAATGCGCTAATGGCCTGTGGGGAAGGTACGTAAGTAACCGCGATAAGCACCCCAGCAATGGCGGCAAACATAGGAATGAAGGTGTAAGCCATCGTAGCGGACATGCTTGATCTCCAATAGAGAGCAGAAGCAGCGTAAGAAGATGGCCACCATCACCGACTGGCCGGAATAAGACGCTGGTTGGGGCCGCGATAACGTTCTGGCAGCAGATGCAGGTAGGGCAAAATGGCGTCTTGACGTGCACGCGGATCGGTCATCTCGGCGCGGAGTGCGTCAATGGCTGCTTGGTGCTGAACGGCATCCGGGTGCTCAATGAGGTTGCGTGCCCCATATCCCCGAAAACCAGGCGGCAATTCCATGGCATGGACGGGCAGTGGCTCATGACGCAGCGTTGGCAGATCGGCCGACTGGTCGGGCCACACCGCGAGCGTTCGACAAAGCCAGTCACGATCATTGCGTACCGGATAATCGGCGCGATAATGGGCACCACGACTCTCCGTGCGCGTCAATGCACCAAACGCAATCGTCAACGCCAATTTGATCATCCTCGGCAGACGATATGCAGCCACCAACTCTGGATTGGCCGCGTGCCTCTTGGTGCGCACCGATACTTGCTGACTACGGTGCAGAAGTTGTTGCAAGGTTTCGACCGCTCGTTCTAATTCAGGGCCGTTTCGGAACAACCCTACGGCATCCATCAATACCGTTTCCATCTCTCGCCGAATTGCCGTCGAATTTTCATGACCTGTGCCGTTCAACAGGGCATCAAGGCGGGTTTGTTGTCGTTGGACGGCCTCTCGCACCAAACCCATCGCACAGGGTGGATCTGCCTCCGAGGAAAGACAAAAATCGGCGACATATTCAGAAACCAACATTCCCGCAACCACCGTCTCGGAAACCGAATTGCCACCCAATCGGTTAAAACCGTGGAGATCCCAACATGCCGCCTCCCCACACGCAAACAATCCCGACAAGGTTTGGTTCATCCCTCGGTAGTCTGTACGCACCCCCCCCATCGAATAATGCTGCGTCGGACGTACAGGAATCCATTCTCGGCTCGGATCAATGCCCAAGAAATACCGACAAATTTCCTGCACCTCCCGCAGATTGCGGCTGATGTGCGCCTCACCAAGGGCCGTAATGTCGAGCCACAGGTGTTCCCCATACGCCGAAGAAACGCCACTGCCACGCCGGATATGCTCGACCATGCGCCGTGCCACGACATCCCGTGAGGCCAGTTCCTTTTTCTCGGGTTCGTAGTCGGGCATGAAGCGATGCCCATTCACGTCACGCAGTACACCGCCATCGCCACGACAGCCTTCGGTCATCAAAATGGCAGAAGGCACCAATGCCGTCGGGTGAAATTGAACGGCTTCCATGTTGGCCAATTCCGCAATCCCCGTCTCCAACGCAAGGGATGCCCCCATCCCATCGTTGATGAGCGCGTTCGTGGACGTTCCATAGAGCCGACCGTACCCCCCCGTCGCCACCACCGTTGCCTGCGCGACGTAGGCAGCGAGTTCCCCCGTGACCAAGTCGCGCACCACCGCGCCGTAGCAACGGCGATCGTCGTGGATCAGGGCAATGGCTTCTTTGCGATCATGCACCGGAATGGCCTCTGCCACCGTGCGATCACTCAGGGTGTACAACATAGCGTGGCCCGCACCATCGGAGGTGTAGCAGGTACGCCAGGTGCGGGTTCCCCCAAAATCACGGGCATCAATGAGGCCATGGGCCGCCGCTGGTTCAACGATGGGGTGGCGTACCCCGTCTTTTAGGATCTCGCGGGTTCCCGAACGCACACGGCTCCAGGGCACCCCCCATGCGGCAAGCTCGCGCACTGCTTTGGGAGCGAGGTGGACGAACATCCGTGCAACGATTTGGTCGCATCCCCAGTCACTGCCACGCACCGTGTCTTCAAAGTGACCGTTTTCATCATCGTGGGCGCTGCAAATGCTGTTGCCGAGACTCGCCTGCATCCCCCCCTGTGCGGCCACGGAGTGTGATCGTTTCACAGGGACCAAGGACAATACCAAAGGCGACAGCCCTCGACGCTGTACGCCGAGTGCTGTGCGCAACCCAGCCAAGCCGCCCCCAATGATCAACACATCGCTATGGATGATTTTCATACGAATCCTGGTGCGATTCGATCGGGTGGGATGCCTGTTGGATACCGAGTTGAACGTATGCGCACAACGCCGATATTCCGATCAATAACAAAGCAATACACACACCCAACATCCCTCGGCGCAGGGTGATGCGAAAACGGATGCCGCCGACCATCCATTTCATAGCCAAACGGTAAAGACCGATGCACGCATGAGGGACGGCGACCAAGAGCAGAAGCACATCAAGCGGTAATAATTTTCCTGTCCAGAGTCGATGGGCAGACTCGAAGGGGGTGAGTTCTGCGGAATGGGTGAGAATGACGTACAGGTGAATAGAAGCGAGGAAAAACAGCAAAAAACCCGTCCCTGCCTGGACGATCCAGAGTGTCGTGTCTGTATGATGAAAAATATGTACATGGTTCCAGAGTTTTCGCCACTGATGGGGACGGACAGGGAATTTGCCCATGCTCACCGCAGCGTGAACGATCAACATCAACAACAGGATCGTTGTGACAACGGTGACGAACACCGGATAAGGTCGTCCAAAAAAGTAATATCCTTCTAGGAATTGAAACACTTTCTGCGTCACGGCGGCGCCAAACAGAATGGACGATACGAGAGAGACATGCAGACATAGAAACAGCCCAAGACACAAACCAGTAATGCTTTGGAGTGCATCAAAATAGCCGTTCCACGGATCCGATTTACCCGAATAGGGTGGGAAGCATGTGTATGTACGCTGGTCTAACAAGTCGAGTTTCCTTGCATCTATGCCTCGATGCCTCGACAATGTATAAGTGCTCCGAGGCAAGTCAGAAAGGCAGTTGACGTTCAGCATGCCCCTCTCCTGAAAGGAGAATGGGTGGGGAGAGGTGGTCTGCTGGGGTTGATTTTTTCTTATTATTTAAAATAGTAGAAATATTCTAAATAATAAAAATAATAAAAATCATAAAAGAGAACGAAAGAAACCAACGTCAACAGCTCAACCCCTCCCCCAGCCCCTCCCCGATTCATCGGGGAGGGAGTTAATCCTAAAGTCAAATGCAATGACGGCTGTTACAATCCTGCGAGTTGTTCATACCTGCGGAAGCGTGTATGCACTGCTGCCTGCGCCTGGGTCAAGAACCGCTCGGCCTCTTCCGGATGGCTTCGGAACAACATGCTGAACCGCGCCTCTGTCATAATAAAATCGCGATAGGGGATCGAAGGTTTCTTAGAATCAAGAGACAACGGACTCTCCCCTTTTGCGATACGTCGTGGGTCATAGCGGAACAAAGGCCAGTGTCCACTATCGACGGCCAGTTCTTGTTGCGAAAGGTTTCTGCCCATGTCCATACCGTGGGCAATGCAAGGACTGTACGCCAAAATAAGCGATGGCCCAGGATACGACTCTGCTTCGAGAAAAGCCCGCAGGGTCTGTTGATCTTTGGCACCGAATGCAACCTGTGCAACGTACACATGACCATAAGCCATCGCAATGAGTGCGAGGTCTTTTTTGGCCGTGCGCTTGCCGGAGGCTGCGAACTTGGCAACTGCACCCAAAGGCGTGGATTTGGAAGTTTGCCCACCCGTGTTCGAGTACACTTCCGTGTCCAGCACCAACAGATTGACATCGCGTTCCAAGGACAGGATGTGGTCTACACCTCCGAAACCAATATCATAGGCCCATCCATCCCCCCCAAAACCCCACACACTCTTACGCACGAGAATATCGGCAATGTTCTCTAGGTGCCGTGCTGTCGGGGTCTGAATGCGTGCAAGGGCGGCCTTCAGAGCCACGACACGCGACCGTTGCTCATAGATACCCGTTTCGTTTGACTGATCGGCTTGTAATAAACCGTCCACCAGTACACCATCGAGTTGACCGCCTAATACAGTCAAGAATGCTTTGGCTTGTTCGACTTGTTTGTCGATGGCCACCCGCATTCCCAGCGTGAATTCTGCGTTGTCCTCAAAGAGGGAATTGCTCCAAGCAGGGCCGCGACCGGCTGCATCGGTGGTGTATGGTGTGGTGGGAAGATTACCACCGTAGATCGACGAACAACCCGTTGCGTTGCCAATCACCATCCGATCTCCGAAGAGTTGGGTGGTGAGTTTGACATACGGGGTTTCTCCGCACCCAACGCACGCACCGGAGAACTCGAAGAGTGGCTGAAAGAGCATCGCCCCTTTGATGGTCGTTTCTTTGACTTTGCGCCGATCGTATTCGGGTATCCGTAAGAAATACTCCCAATACTGCCGCTCACGATCACGCACGGGTGGCTGCGGTATCATATTGAGCGCCTTATGGCGGGCCTCGGTTTTGTCACGCACTGGACAGATTTCGACGCACAATCCACACCCTGTACAATCCTCTGGGGCAACTTGGTACATGATTTGTAATCCGGCTTCAAACTCTTTTCCTTTGAGGGGAGCATATTTGAAACCGGCGGGTGCATCAGCGAGATCCGCCAGCAAGGCGACCTTGCTACGAATCGCCGCATGGGGACACACGAGTGGACACTTGCCGCAATGAATACAGAGTTTTTCTTCCCAGAGGGGGATTTCCAACGCAAGGTTGCGTTTTTCCCAGCGTGCCGTCCCGACTGGCCAGGTACCATCGACCGGCAAGCGCGAAACCGGCAAGGAATCGCCATGACCACTCGCAATGACTCCCGTGACGTTGTGCACAAATTCAGGTGCTTCTACGGGTAGCCCAGCAATCTGCTCCCAAGTACTGGTCACAGCATTTGGATATTCGATTTTATGGAGTGCGGCCACAGTTTTGTCGATTGCTGCAAAGTTGCTTTCTACGATCGTCCGTGACCGTTTGCCGTAGGTTTTTTCGACAGCCTTTTTGATGCGTGCAATGGCCTGATCCTGCGGCAAGATACCAGAGATTGCAAAAAAACAAGTCTGCATAATGGTATTAATACGCCGCCCCATGCCAGTCTGTGCTGCCACGCCATAGGCATCGATAGCCCAGAGGGCAATCTTTTTCTCTATAATGCTTTGTTGTAAAGATCGAGGAAGGCTGTCCCACACGGCTTCTGGCGGATGCTGGCTGTTGACCAAGAATACAGCCCCAGGTGCCGCTTTTTCCAGGACATTGTAGCGTTCTAAGAATATTGGCTGATGACAACCCACAAACCGTGCTTCATCGTTTCCGATGAGATACGGTGCACGAATCGGGCGTGGGGAGAAACGAAGGTGGGAAACTGTAATTGCCCCTGCTTTCTTGGAATCATAGACAAAATAGCCTTGGGCATATTGTTCCTCAGCTGCATCAAGCGGTTTTTCTTGGGTGGTACCTGCACCTGCGCTCTCTCCGAGAATCTTAATGGTATTTTTATTGGCGCTGACGGTACCATCCGATCCCAAACCGTAGAATACGGCAGACACGGTTTCCTGCGAAGCATCCGTATGAAAATGGGCGTCGTAGGAAATACTAGAATGGGTCACATCATCATCAATCCCAACGGTGAAATGATTTTTGGGTGATGTTCTGGACAACTCGTCAAAGACCCCTTTGACCATTGCAGGGGTAAATTCCTTGGACGACAAACCATATCGACCCCCGACGATGCGCGGCAAGCGAGCGAAGGACGTTGTCCCGTTGTTCCATGCCTCTGCCACTGCGGTGACAACGTCTTTGTAGAGCGGCTCTCCATCGGCACCGACCTCTTTGGTTCGATCCAGGACGGCGACGGAAAGGGCCGTTGCAGGCAACACCGCGAGCAGATGGGCAGGCGAAAAAGGCCGATAGAGGCGCACGCGAATCATGCCCACTTTCTCGCCACGTGCGACCAGGTGGTTGACCGTTTCTTCTACAACCTCGGTACCCGAACCCATCGATACGATGACTCGTTCGGCATCCGGTGCGCCCCGGTACTCGAACAGCCGATACTGGCGACCTGTCAGCGTTGCGAAGGCATCCATGGCTTTTTGAACGATTCCTGGCATCCGCTCGTACCAGGGGTTCACCGTTTCTTGCACCTGGAAAGAGACGTCCGGGTTCTGCGAGGTGCCACGAATGACGGGATAATCAGGTGACAAAGCACGACGCTGGTGGGCAAGCACCCAGGCATCATCGATCATTGCACGCACGGTCGCACGAGAGACTGCTTCGATCTTGGCTACTTCGTGTGACGTTCGGAAACCATCGAAGAAATGGACGAGGGGCACACGTCCTTCTAGGGTTGCCGCCTGCGCGATGAGCGCACAATCCATTACTTCCTGCACCGAACAGGAACTAAGGAGCGCAAACCCTGTACTCCGCACGGCCATCACATCGCTGTGATCCCCGAAAATGGAGAGGGCAGCGTGTGCTAGGGAACGTGCCGCTACATGGAACACGGTGGGGGTCAGCTCACCGGCAATTTTGTACATACTCGGAATCATCAGGAGCAATCCTTGCGACGAGGTAAAGGTCGTCGCCAGGGTGCCTGCTTGGAGGGCGCCATGTACGGTAGCAGCAGCCCCCGCTTCACTCTGCATTTCGATGACCTGGGGCACACTCCCCCACAGGTTGAGGCGTCTTTGGGAAGACCACTCATCCGCCAGTTCTCCCATAGAGGACGAAGGAGTGATGGGATAGATGGCGATCACCTCATTGGTGAGGTGTGCGATGTTCGCAGCCGCTTCGTTGCCTTCCAGGGTGATCAGGGTGGGGGGTGTGGTCATCGTGAATCCTCATAAGGGTGCAGACAAGTCTAGATCATATAGGCGTTACCCCGTCGCTGGCAAAGGATAGTTGAGTCAAAACCTCAAACGGGTGAGAACCCCCTATGCCAGAGGTGCTGTTAAGGTACTATAATGCTCTTGTGGCTACGCCTGTAGTGAGTCCCCACGACCGATTCTGCAAGGAGAGTTTCTCTCGCCCTGAAGCAGCCGCTGATCTGTTGCGTTGTGCGCTGCCGATGGCGATGCTTGAATCCCTTGATCTCACCGCTCTGAAGCCCGCTAAGGGCAGCTTTGTCGACCCGAAACTGCGCGAACACCACACCGATCTGCTGTTCGAGACGGTCACCCTGCGTGGGTCGCCCGTTTTGGTCTATCTGCTGGTAGAACATAAGAGCAGCACTGAATGGTGGGTGGCGCTTGACCTACTCCGGTATGCTGGCGAAATTTGGCGCGACTGGCTCAAGCGTCAGGAAGGGGGGGTTAGGCAACTACCGCCGTTGATTCCCTTGGTGTTGTATCACGGCATGGATCGTTGGACGGCACCGACCGATATCGCTGGACTGGTGGATACACCTGCAACCCTGGCACGCTACCAACCGCATTTTTTGTATGAATTATTCGATCTTTCCAAGGTCGTGGATACCACATTACCGGCTGGTGTGGTATCACGTGTGGCGTTGTTGGCGCTCAAGTATATTTTCCGACCTGAGATGCAAGATCGGGTTGTAGAGATTGTGGCAACCTTACAGCAATGGAACGAAACGCCAGGTAGACTTGCGTACATTCGGACGGTATTGGACTATTTGATCGTGGCGGCCAGTGAACTACAGGCTGAGCAACTGCGACAAGTAGTGAATGATCATTTCACTGAAGGGGAGAAAGTCATGCCTACCATTGCGGAACAGTTGGTACAAGAGTGCGTCCAGCAAGGAATCCAGCAGGGAATCCAGCAAGGCATTCAACTTGGTAAACGCATGTTAGATCGGCAGTTACGACATCGCTTTGGGGAACTTCCTGCGTGGGCGGTGGATCGGCTGGCAGGGGCCAATGCGGACGAAGTAGAGAAATACGCCGACCGCTTATTGGATGCCTCCAGCCTCGCCTCTGTCTTTCGGAACGAAGAGGCGCATTAAAATGGCTGGGTGCTTGAACAAACGCAAGCACCAAGCGTTTACCAGTATTTTTCGAGTACCATTTGACCGAGTATCCCCTTGCGCGTGGTCAGAAAACCACGAAGGCTGAGCAGTTGCCGCACATCCACCACCATGTCTGGATTGCCGCAGATCATCACGCGAGAATGGGCAAGCGTGATGGGTACGGTGGCTGCTTCTTCCAGACGACCGCTGGTGAGGAGTTGTGGAATGCGATCCGTCAGTGTGCTGACCCCGGGTTCACGCGTAACGATCGGAAGATAACAAAACCGTGCCCCTGGAAAGAGCGGATCTGTCATGGCGTGGGTCATTTCATCGCGGTAGACGAGTTCAGCAGAATGACGCACGCTGTGCACTAGGATGATATGCAAGAATGCTTGCCACAGTGCTGGTTCGCGTAGTATCGAAAGGAAGGGGCCGATACCGGTCCCACTGGACAGCAACCACAAATCCTGTCCTGGAGCGAGTTGTTCGGTGGTCAGAAAACCATGGCTTTTCTTATCGACCTGTACTTCGTCACCGACTTGCAAGCGTTTGACATGCTCTGAGCTTATCCCTGTTTCGACCAAGACGATCACAAACTCCAGGAAATCATCCGACACGGCGGAGATCATAGAATAAGGTCGCCAGAGGATACTGTCCCCGACGGAAAATCCAAGGCGCGTATATTGCCCTGCTGTGAAAGAAAACCCAGGGTCGCGTGTGATACGCAAAGAGATCAACGTGGGTGTCCAAGAGCGTACTGACAAAACGCGCTCGGTAGTCGATTTTTTCTCGGGGTGATGCAAAGCGGGTTGGGGGATGTCCATTGTGTGTACCTGTGTTGTCTCTAGGTTATTCAAGACTGTCGAGGGAAAAAGAAAAAACCAGTGCCCCTAAGGGGGGCAGTACCAAGTTGATGGAATAATTCCGCCCCATCCAGGGGATATCTTCGGTGGTCGTGCTGCCACAGTTGCCCACACCACTGCCGCCATAACAGACTGCATCGGTATTGAGGAGCTCGCGATAAAGACCCCTCATGGGCACGCCGATCCGGTAGTTATGACGTACCACAGGCGTGAAATTCAATACCACCACCACGGGTTGTTCGCCAGAGTGGCGTAAGAAACTCACGACGGATTGAGAAGCATCGTGGCAATCAATCCATTCAAAGCCTTCGTGTTCACAATCGTGGTGGTGCAGTGCAGTGGTGTTTCTATACAAATGGTTGAGATCCGTGACCAAGCGCATAACCCCACCGTGCCTTGTTTCGTCCAACAAGTGCCAGTCGAGTGCTTTATCGTGATTCCATTCTGTGATCTGCGCAAACTCTGCGCCCATAAAGAGCAGCTTCTTGCCAGGTAGCGTGTACATCCATGCGTAAAGCAAACGCAGATTGGCGAAACGTTGCCATTCATCCCCAGGCATTTTGGCAATCAAAGAACCTTTGCCGTGCACGACCTCGTCATGCGAGAGGGGAAGCAGAAAGTTCTCCGTAAAGGCGTACAAGAGGCCGAAGGTGAGATCGTGGTGGTGGTAACTGCGATAGATGGGATCCTGCGAGAAGTAATTGAGTGCATCGTGCATCCATCCCATGTTCCATTTGAGGGTAAACCCCAACCCGCCAATCCAGGTGGGCCGAGATACCATCGGCCATGCGGTCGATTCCTCGGCGATCACCAGGACACCCTGATGGCGACCATGGAGCATGGTATTGAGTTCGCGCAAGAACGCGACAGCCTCCAGATTCTCTCGACCCCCATGGCGGTTGGGAATCCACTCTCCAAAACCGCGCGAATAGTCCAAGTACAACATAGAAGCCACAGCATCTACCCGCAGACCATCCAGGTGAAATTCTTCTATCCAGTACAGGGCACTTGCGAGCAGTAAATTTTTGGCTTCATTGCGGCCATAATTAAAAATCAGCGTACCCCAGTCGCGGTGTTCTCCAAGCCTTGGGTCTTCGTGTTCATAAATCGGTGTACCATCAAAGCGTGCGAGTCCATGCGGATCTTTCGGGAAATGTGCAGGAACCCAATCGAGGATGACCCCTATGCCATGTTGGTGGCAATAATCCACGAAATAACGAAAATCATCAGGGTTCCCGAATCGACTGGTTGGCGCAAAATAACCAAGGCTCTGATACCCCCATGAACCATCGAAAGGGTACTCGGTAATGGGTAGCAGTTCAATATGGGTGAAACCCAGTGCTTTGACATGTGCAACGATCTGATACGCCAACGCACGGTAGTTCAGAAACCGCCCATCGGCATCTCGCCGCCAAGATCCCAAGTGCATTTCGTAGATCGAAATGGGGCCATGGTACCATCGTGCATCAGAACGCCGGGCAACCCATTCCTCATCTCTCCACGCATAGACACTCGTGGCAGCCACCACACAAGCCGACGCAGGACGCAACTCAAACTGCTGTGCATAGGGATCCGATTTGAGGTGTAGGCTACCGTGCTCACGGTTACGAATCTCAAATTTATACAACGTGCCTGCGCCAAGACCAGGAATAAACAATTCCCACACACCACTCCCGCCCCGTACCCGCATCGGATGGACGCGCCCATCCCAGTGGTTGAAATCACCTACCACGCTCACCCGTGCCGCATTGGGTGCCCATGTCGCGAACAGTACGCCTTCTACAGCGTCCACTGTCCAGGGGTGTGCTCCAAAAAACCGATAGGCATGCCAGTGGCGTCCCTCGCTAAAAAGCAGCAAATCAAAGTCTGGGATCTGGGGTGGAAAGCGATAGGGGTCGTGTTGTGTGTGCCGATGGCCTTCCTGATCACGCCAGCGTATCTGATACTGTGCGCCCAAAACGCCTGTGGCACCGTACCATTCAAACAAACAAGTATCGGTAAGGCGTGTCATGGCGAGTTCGCGCAGGCCGCTGTCCAACTCCACCGTGGCGGCCAAGGGCAGCAGGACACGCACCACTTCCCCTGCGCCGTGGGAGTGGCGACCCAGCACTGTGAACGGATCATGATGCCGCGCTTCCAGGACGCGCCGTTGTGCGTCGGAGATTTTGTTATTCATGCTGTATGATTCCCAGCGACATGGGGATGTCACCCTGCTATTGTTACCATAAGAACGTTCGACCACAGGAGACCGTGCTAATGACGATCAACCAAATGCTCAAACCCCGTTTTATCACTCGGCTTACACGCAACACGTTGGCACTGATCCTAGCCGGTGGTCGGGGCTCGCGCCTCATGCAGCTCACCCAGTGGCGTGCGAAACCTGCCATGCCCTTCGCCGGGAAGTTCCGGATCATCGACTTTCCACTGTCTAACTGCGTTAATTCGGGCATTCGCCGCATCGGCGTATTGACACAGTATATGGCACACTCGCTCATCCTCCATATCCAGCAGGGGTGGGGGTCGGGTGGACGGGCGGAGTTCGGTGAGTTCGTGGAACTGTTACCTGCCCAACAGCGCACGGGTGCCTCCTGGTACGCGGGGACAGCGGATGCGATCTACCAGAACCTAGACATCATCCGACGACATGCTCCAGAGTTTGTGCTCATACTAGCAGGAGATCATGTCTATAAGATGGATTATGGTGAGATGATTGCGCACCATGTCCGGCAGGAGGCCGACATGACGGTGGGTTGCATGGAATTACCAACCGCAGAAGCGACCGGTCTAGGGGTCATGACGGTCGATCGGGCGGGACGTGTGCTGCGATTTGTCGAAAAACCCACCCATCCCGAATCAATCCCAGGACGTGAAGGTGTAACGCTTTGCTCCATGGGGATTTATATATTCAACACTGCTTTTTTGTATGAACAACTCATCCGCGATCACGATCAACAGAGTTCTAGCCATGACTTCGGAAAAGATCTGATCCCCCATGTCATCGACAAGTACCGCATCCATGCCTACCCTTTTCGTGATGTTCAGGGAGAGCAGGCGTACTGGCGTGATGTGGGGACGGTTGACGCCTTTTGGCAGTCCAATCTGGAACTGATTGGGGTTGATCCAGAGCTGAATCTGTACGACGAGCATTGGCCCATTTGGACGTACCAAGCGCAATTACCGCCCGCTAAATTCGTTTTTGATGACGATGATCGACGTGGCATGGCGGTCGACTCGATGGTGTCCGGTGGGTGTATCATGTCCGGATCGCTGATTCGGCATTCTTTGTTGTTTTCCAATGTAAAGGTGCATTCCTATGCGCAGGTACAAGACTCCGTGATTTTGCCCAATGTGGACATCGCCCGCCATGCCATCATTCGACGTGCCGTGATCGATGAAGGGTGCAATATCCCTGAAGGTATGACCATTGGGGTCGATCTCGAAGAAGATCGACGTCGCTTTCATGTCACCGAGAACAATGTTGTCTTGGTGACGCCTGATATGCTTGGCCAGGAATTACATCGTGTCCGTTGATCAACGCTTACCTGTGGTGCTGTGTTGGCACATGCACCAGCCACAATACCGCAATCCCATTTCTGGTGAGTATGCCATGCCTTGGACGTACCTCCATGCCATTAAAGACTATGTTGATATGGCTGCGCACTTGGAGGATTGTCCAGAGGCGCGTGCGGTCGTTAATTTCACCCCGCTGCTTTTGGAGCAAATCGAGGACTACCGCACGCAGGTCGCAGCGTTCTTAAGCGCAGGGACACCGATGCATGATCCCTTGCTTGCTGCGCTGGCAGGGGGGGGTCTACCGAGTCACTTGGAGGATCGCCGTGCCTTGGTACAGTCTTGCTTGCGTGCCAATGAGCAACGTCTGATTGCACGCTTTCGACCCTATGCCGAACTCGTAGAAATGGCACGCCTTGCCTTGCGTCGATTGGATGGGGTGGCCTATCTTGCCAACCAATTTGTGGTCGATCTCGTGGTGTGGTATCACATCGCTTGGATAGGAGAAAAGGTACGTCGCCAATCCCCTTGCCTCCAACGTCTCCAACAGAAAGGCGCACGCTATACCGCCAAAGATCGGCGCGACTTGCTGGTACTCATCGGTCAATTGCTGGATGGGATCGCACCACGCTACCGTGCCTTGGCCGATACGGGTCGTCTTGAATTGTCTATGACGCCCTGGGGTCATCCCATCGTCCCCCTCATGCTGGACCTGGGGGTTGCTGGAGAATCGATGCCAGAAGTCCCGCTCGGTACCTACCGCAATTATCCGGGTGGCGAAGAACGTGTGCGCTGGCACATCGAAAAGGGGTTGTCCGTTTTTGAGCATTTCTTTAACCGACGCCCATTGGGGTGCTGGCCTTCCGAGGGGGCTGTCAGCAACGCCACTGTGCGCCTTCTCAACGAGTATGGATTCCAATGGTGCGCTTCGGGTGAATCGGTGCTGCGCAATAGCCTCAACCACCACGATCTTTCTCAGCATGGGAACTGGTTACACCGAGGGTATCGGGTGCATTCGGCACCCATGACCTGTTTTTTCCGTGATGATGGACTCTCCGATCGGATTGGTTTTGTGTATTCTAGCTGGCATGCGGATGATGCTGTGGGGGATCTCATCCACCACATGGAAAATATCGCCTCGGCCCTTCAGCACCCCAACAATGTAGCTACCCAAGATGCCGTCATTTCTGTCATCCTAGACGGAGAGAACGCCTGGGAATATTATCCTGAGAACGGGTACTATTTCATTTCTGCCTTATACCAACGTTTAGAGCGTCACCCACGCCTTCGGTTGAGCACGTATTCGGAGTGTTTGCATGGCAAGGCTACGCTTCCGGGTATTGTGGCGGGCAGTTGGGTACACGGGACTTTCTCGACCTGGATTGGGAGCGCAGACAAGAACCGTGCTTGGGACATGTTGATAGAAGCCAAGCATTGCTTTGATACTGTCATGGCTGCAGGGCAGCTCAAGGCCGAGAATCAAAAAGAAATTGAGCACTTGCTTGGGGTGTGTGAAAGTTCTGATTGGTTTTGGTGGTTTGGCGACTACAACCCCGAAGAGACCGTCTGTGCCTTTGAGCGATTGTTCCGACAGCAACTAACGGCCCTGTATCAGATGCTTGGGGAGACTCCTCCTGCGTATTTGGCACAGCCCTTTAGCCGTGGAAGCGATACCGCCACGGGAGGTGTGATGCGCCCAGGACAGGCGACCTGAGGGGCAATGATTTTTGCGTGTACAGCCTCTCTTGACAAAACGTGACGACGGGGGCAGGCTGTCACGATGAAAAGAAGCCTGAATATCGAGAATGTCACCCGCGCCATGCATCAAAAGGGTTTCTCACCGAGCAGAATGGCGGAGAGGCTTGGCGTGCAGGGAGACGAGGTTTCTGGCTGGCTCCAGGGTAAGGCGTTGCCGCGCCCGAAGATCCTGCTTGATCTCGATCGCTTGCTTGGGCTTGGGTTTGACGCCCTTGTGACGATAGTAGACCCGGAGGAGCCACGGGTTGCCTTTCGCAAGAAGAAAGGTGCTAAGACCCAAGACCATCATATCGAGAAGGCTATCGATATGGGTCGTCTGTTGCGGGAGTTGGTACCCTTTTCACCGTTCGCCGCCACACAAGAAGCGCCGCTGGCGCTGGAGTCCCCCTGTTGTGATTATGTGTATCTGCAACAGAGTGCTGCGGATGTGCGCAACAAGGTTGGCTTGGGCAGACATGACATCATGGAGTTCGGGCATCTGCTCGATCAGTTTCATCGCTTACACGTGGTGGTGGTGCCGGTCTTGTGGGGCACGCAAGATCGCCACGAGAACGCCGTGCATCTCCATTTGCCCGAATCGCGAAGCACCTGGGTGTACCTGAACCTGGATACACACCTCCACGATTTCAAGTTTTGGATCGCGCACGAACTTGCCCATTGTTTGTCGCCAACCATAGAAGGGGACGAGGCAGAGGACTTTGCCGACGCCTTTGCAGGTTGTCTGCTCTACCCGCACGACCTCTCAGAAATCGCCTATCACAAGATTGCGGCGCTGCCTACAACGCAAGAGCAAGAGCGGATTCAATGCGTCATTCGGTTGGCAAGAGATCACACCCTATCGCCGATTTCTGTGCTTCGCCAGGCAAATGCCTACGCGGTATATAACCATCAACCAGAGATTGATTTGGGGAATACCTTCCACGGCCATGTGACTAACTTCAACAAAGGCTTCCAACTCGTAAGTCATCTTTTGCTGAGCGGATTGCCGCATGATGAACACGATGCGCCGAGTGCGCGGGATTACATCACCAAAGTCGAAGGAGTCTTTAAAACTCCCTTTTTTACCATACTGCGCTCGTTGCTACAAGAGAAAGAGCTTGGCCCTGGTTTTATCCAGGCTGTGTTGGATATTCCGTATCTGGATGCCCAAAGCATTCACACTGAGCTTTGCGGATGCCGAAAAAGCGCCGCCTGAAACCACAGCCCCAGTCGAAGCTTCTGGTGGATACCAATGCCTATCTTAGGCTTGCGCGAGACATTCACCCTCTGTTGGGTGCACCCTTTTGTCCTGAAAGCCATTGTGCGTATATTCTCCCTGAATGTAAGAAGGAGCTAAGTGGGCACAAGCTTCAAACCAAATTCTTTTGGGTAACACAAACCGACTATTTGGACAATCGCATACACCTTCTGAACATTGTTAAGGCGCAGCGCGAACCCATCGAAAACACCTTTCGACATATGTGGGGTCTTGTGCAAACCGACTGGTATTCGGGTCATCCTGAATGGGAACACAAGCCAAGACCCTCTAAGGTGGACACGCGCTACGTCGCAACAGCAGAGGTGCTGGCACTTCCCATTATCACTGACGATGTGCCGATGACGGTCTTAGCCGACGAGTATGGGGTCACAACCATAAACTCGGTTGGGCTTTTTCGGAAAATGGTGGCTTGCGATCATATCGCCCTGGAAAAGGTTCATGCAATTCGGGAATATTTGCGACACGAGCGGGACTGGCCCTTCTCGCCCTTAGAGCGAGACTACCAGCGCCTCTTTTTTGATTCCGGGTATAGCATTGCAGAGTGATTTTCTAGCCTAAGGGGTGTCCCATTTCTCGTTCTCAGCGCGTAGCGGGTCTTTTGCTGCACCCGACTTCTCTACCAGGCCCATCGGATCACGGCGATCTTGGCCCCCATGCCTATTATTTTGTGAATTTTCTGGACGATTGTGGTTTCCGGATGTGGCAAACCCTCCCCTTGGGGCCAACCCATTTTGATCGTTCACCCTACCACTGTGTTTCGAGCCACGCAGGAAACCCCCTGCTAATTAGCCGAGAAGCCTTGACCTCTGAAGCATGGTTCGATGGCAGTTGTGTCGATCCAGCGGAGAATCGTCGCGACCTGTTGGTGAACGCATACCAACAGTTCAAAGAACGCGCCTCCCCAGAGGAACACACGGCATTCGAGACGTTTACGACCCAACGTGTGCATTGGCTTGAAGATTATGCGCTTTATCAGGCGCTGCGGGATGCACAGGGGGGGATCCCTTGGTTTGCATGGCCGATTGCCTTACGCGATCGATCGCCGACGGCCTTGAAGAAGGCCCGCAAGTCCCTTGTCACCGAACAGGCTCAGGTGCGATTCGAGCAATTTTTGTTTTTCCGTCAATGGAACAACCTGCGTCAGTATGCCAACGCACGGGGGATTCGTCTGTTCGGGGATGTGGCCATCTTTGTTGCCCATGACAGTGCGGATGTATGGGCCCATCGGGAGTGTTTTCAGCTGGATGGGCAAGGACAACCGACCGTGGTGGCCGGTGTGCCGCCGGATTATTTTTCGGTGACCGGTCAACGGTGGGGAAATCCGCTCTACGATTGGGCGCACCACGAGGAAGCGGTCACAGCGTTGTGGGTGGATCGGATGCGTACCCAGTCAGATCTGTTTGATCTCGTGCGGATCGATCATTTTCGGGGTTTAGAGGCTCATTGGGAGATACCGGCGCACGAACCCGCTCCGATGGCTGGGCGATGGGTAACGACGCCTGGGGATGCCCTGTTGACGGCGTTTCGAGAACGATGTCCTGGTTTGTCACTCGTCGCCGAAGACCTAGGCATTATCACTGAGGCGGTGGATCGACTGCGTCAACGACACCACCTGCCTGGCATGCAGGTCTTGCAATTCGGATTTGATGGCGATCCCCACAACCGCCATCTGCTCCATGCCCACGATCCAGCAAACGTCGTGTACACAGGTACCCATGACAACGACACGACCCTGGGTTGGTTCGATGCGCTACCGCCCTCGGTTCGGGATCAAGTCCTTGGCTACTTTGGGTATCCCGCCGAACCCATGCCGTGGCCCATGGTACGCTTCGCGTTGGCTTCTGTGGCCAAGATCGCCATTCTGCCGATGCAAGATGCGTTGGGGCTTGACGGTGCACATCGTATGAATACCCCGGGAACCACGAGAGACAACTGGCAGTGGCGTTTCGATTGGTCGCAGGTTTCGGAGGAGATTGCCAACCGACTGGCGCATTTTACTTGGCGCTATGACCGTCGGTAGTTTCAGCGTTTGGCGCGTCCTGCGTCTTGTTGTTGCTGTTGTTCTTGCACCAGCCGTGCGATGGTACGGTCAATGTCTCGGCGCTGGTGTTCGGGAAGATCCAACCACTCCCCTCGCACGCGCGTTTCATGGGCCGTAGTGTCGAGCTGGATACTGATGATCTTCAGACGACAGGATACCGCTCCACCCCCTGGCAGTTGGAAATTGCAGGCGGAGGCTTCTTCATCTGGTCGTAAAGGAACCGTATCGCGGGTTCGGATCTCTAGGCCAGAGAGGGAGAGATCAGACAAATACCCCCGCATGGCACTCCCATTTCCGATGATAGTCACCGCTGCTGCACCGACCGCCAGCGTGACACCGCCTGCTTTGCGCTCTTGGTGCTCGATGCTGCGTGGCATCGGTACGATATAACGGGTCTGCTCCGCCTTGGTATCGGGAGATAGTTCTGCGTTAAAGGCCACAATGCCGTTGTAACGAGCCATGGCGTGGAATCGACGCACCCGTATAATACGCTGGTGTCCTGCATCATCCTGGATGCGTTCGAGCGCCAACAACCCGTGACGCGGCTCGATGGCCACCAAAGCACTGTTGTGCCACACCTCGGAACCCGCAACACGCAATGCAAGGACGGTGGCTTGTGTTCGTAGTTCTTGAAGCAGCGCGGTAACACGAGCCTTATCCCCAATCATGCCAGGAGCTTCTTGCTTGCTTTTGAATAACCCGAACATCGATCCTCCAGGATGTACAAGATGAAGGAAATCCCGCTAGGAGTATCGGCAAAAGAACCCTGGGCTTGAGACCGTTCGCCGAACGGATGATGGCCCTCCCAGCACCCATCAGGAGTAGACCCTTGCAATTGGATGACGCTGTAGCAGCTACGCCTCCCCCTGCGAATCTTCAGAACCCCACACACCTGATCTGGATCGATCTGGAAATGACCGGCCTGGATCCAGACCGTGATCTCATCATTGAGATTGCAGTCCTCATTACCGACGCAAACCTCGAACCTGTTGCCGAAGGGCCGATCATAGCCGTTCACCAAACCGAAGCCGCGATCGCTGGAATGGACGCATGGAACACCCGCCAGCACAACGCCTCAGGACTGGTGAGCCAGGTACGTGCGAGCCAAATCGATACCGCAGAAGCCGAGCGCCTCACGCTGGCATTTGTCAGCCGCTACGTTCCAGCGGGGCAATCCCCCATGTGTGGAAACAGCATCTGTCAGGATCGCCGATTCCTGGCACGTTACATGCCCACTCTAGAAGGGTGGTTTCACTATCGTAACCTGGATGTTAGCAGCCTCAAGGAGTTGGCCAAACGGTGGGCACCTTCGGTGGCGGCGGGCTTTCGGAAGCAAACCAGCCACCGCGCAATCGACGATATCCGCGATTCCGTGGCGGAGCTACGCCACTATCGCGAGCATTTTCTGCGACTCCCTACAACTAGCACTTAGCTGGCAGCGGCAGCCGATGCAGCCACCATGCCGTGGATGTGGTGGTTGAGTCGGCTTTTGTGCCGTGCGGCCTTGTTGGTGTGGATAATGCCTTTACGGGCCATGCCATCGATCACGGGCACCGCCTCTTTGTAGGCATGTTCTGCCTTGGTGCGATCGCCGCTGCCGATGGCCTTCACGACTTTCTTGATGTAGGTACGCAGAGTAGAACGGTGATGCACATTTTGCTGACGACGGGACTCCGCTTGACGGGCGCGTTTCTTAGCTTGGGCAGTGTTTGCCAAGGGACTGACTCCTAACAGGGATGGACAATGGAAACGGAGTATTGTGCAGTGAGCAGGACGTTTTGTCTATGTTCTCACATGTAAAACACGTAAAACCATCCAAACGACAGCCTTGGTAGCATGGTGTCAAACCACAGGGATGGATTACCGTATCCAGATGAGAAACAACAACATGATGCGGCATCCGCCTACGACGTGGCGCAGGTGCGCCAGAAGGAGGGTTGCCGTGCCGCAGTCGTCGAAGAGGCATACAGCCAACGACAACGCGCCTTAATGATTCAGTAAGGAATGAGGTCGGTCTGATCGGTCTTAAATGTTTTCAGGATGCCCTGTAGGGTATGGAGTCTTTCTCGTACCAAGTCTTCATGCAGATCCATTGCGTTGATCTCCTCACACAGGCGTTGCGCTTCGGCGATGGGTTTAGCCAATCTTTCAACACCGTGGTTGAAACTGCTCAGCATTTCGACAAAGGGTTCGTTGTGGTGGAATACGAGTCTCACTGTCATATCGCCCTTCGACAACAGATTCATTCCACGTATGATGCCCTGTACCGGGCCTGCAATAAGGCGACTGATTCTCAAGGCGTACAAAGGCACCACGACGAGAATCGCAAGATTGATAAAAGAGATGATAGCAACATGGAAATAGTCGGTGCCAAATGCCCATAACGGCTTTGTGGGTGACAATTCAAGTAACAACATAATGCTAAAAATGAGGATCGATCCAAACAAGATAGTCAGGACAAAACTGTACAGGGAAGTCGCCATTTTTCGCGATACCCGACTGGGACATCCCAGTCGCCGTCGGGAGCGAAAAATTGGCGACATGCCGTGCCTTCGGCGCCCGCGCCGCCCTGCGTCCGCCACGACT
>CAIJYR010000114.1 GCA_903824965.1 uncultured Thiotrichales bacterium | reverse complement strand
TTCTGTTTGTCCTGGCTCACAGCTTTCAATTCGCAGCCTGAAATATCATATTTCTTATGCGGTCTTCGTCGCCTGATAGGTGGCAACTTGGGTTAATTAGTAAACTGCCAGCACTGCTCAAAAAGGCTACGAGTGATCTGCTAACTGAAGAAGAGAAAAAGCTATTGGCGAGCTTTGACAAAAACTTCAATGGCATTGCAGTACCCATTGGGTTTGGGAAGATTAATCAAAATGCTCCTGCTGGTTCACCACAGACAATCCCAATCTACTCAGCAGTCGATATTTTTAATGAGAATTTCATTAACACAACTGTCATTAGAGTTGGAGACCTTGTAGCAAATCTAATCCTTATCTGATTTCTTGTGCAGGGTGGTTGGTATTATCCTGAAGCCTTCTATTCCGTACCAACTGCACCGGATCTTTGCGTTGGCTAGAGGAGCAGATCGAGAAATAGGGCGTAAACTCTAGCCAAAAGGTGAAAGCAACCTCCAATCTCTCGACCACTCTCCGATGCAAGTCGGAGAGTGGTTTGATAATGGGGTGAGCTGTTGATTGATAAATTGTTCGGCCTAACGGGAAGGAATCGCGTATCTCAGTTACTTCTACGTTGGGCTTTAACTCATTCTATAGGAGGCGACCATGAAGATAGCTATTTTAGTCCCTTGACATGTACAAATCAGAAATGAGGTAGGCACATCCTGCAAGTCAATATGCCGCTGCGGTTCATGGATTAATCATTGGGAAAGATATGCTTGGGAAATAGCACGCGAAGACTTGGTTAGGTATCTAGCAAGCAGATACTCAGTTGATAAATGCAACCAACGTGCTACCGTTGGGGCACATATCACTGAACAAGGTGAAGACCACAGTAACGTTTCATGCATTATTCCAATGTGTCTTGAACGTAACGGGCAACGTGGCGAGATATTTAAGTCAAAGGAGGGTTGTATCTTCGTGTGGGCAAATGTAGCAGAAACATGCGAAAGGCGATGAACTGCGTGAATGTTCTGATTCTCGTAATGGATCAATTTTGACTTTAGAGATAGCCAGTCTCCGATGCAAGTTTTTAAGTGGTGTGGGGGATGGTTTGATCTGTGGTAACTGATCAGGGATCCAATACCATCCAATGTTTTTGATTTTGTACCAAAAAGAAAGAGGGGGCTGGTTGTGGCTGTATCTTGATCTTAAAAAGACAATTCAAAACCAGCCCCTTTCTTTCTGAATACAAAATCAATGTCTCGCGTCTTCATTGATTCTCGTTCTAGCCATGGTACCTACCTGAGTAGTGACCATAAACTATGATAATCAGAATCCCACAGTCAATTCCCAAGTGCAGGGAAAGGGTTTATTCCAGGATTCTATCGACGGAACTTTTCTTGGTGCTCCAAAAACCAGCGATACGTACTGGCCAGACCCTCCCGCAGTCCAATGCGCGGACGCCATCCCATCGCAAGCAATCGCGAAGTGTCCACCAGTTTGCGTGGAATACCATCCGGTTTGGTAGCGTCAAAACGAATGCTTCCCTGGTACCCTACCGCCTCTGCGACTTGTGTTGCCAACACACGAATCGGGAGTTCGTCACCCGTTCCGATATTGATGATCCGTTCCTCATCGTAGCACTCCATCAGGAAACAGGCGGCTTCTGCCAAATCATCCACATGCAAGAACTCTCGCAGCGGTTGGCCTGTGCCCCATACCACGACTTCTGGCAAATCCGCTTCCTTGGCTTCATGGAAACGGCGCATCAGTGCCGGAACTACATGAGAATGGGTGGGATGGAAATTATCTCCAGGCCCATAGAGGTTGGTCGGCATGAGTGCAATGGCTGAGAAACCATGTTGACGACGATAAGCCTGACACATTTTGATGCCAGCAATTTTGGCCACAGCATACCATTCATTGGTGGGTTCCAAAGGCCCGCTTAATAATGCCTCTTCTGGAATAGGCTGAGGTGCATGTCGGGGATAAATACAGGAAGATCCGAGAAACAATAATTTCTTAACACCATGGCGATACGCTGCATCAATCACATTGGTTTGGATCAGGAGATTGTCGCGGATAAAGTCAGCGGGATAGTTATCATTAGCATGAATGCCACCTACCTTGGCTGCAGCAAGAAAAACATATTCCGGACGCTCTGTGGCGAAAAAACCATTGACAGCAGCTTGGTTGGTAAGATCCAGGGTGGCGTGGCGGTGGGTAAGGAGGTGAGGATATCCCCGATCCTGTAAAGCACGCAGGATCGCAGCCCCCACCAAACCGCCATGACCCGCCACATAAATACTTGCAGCATGATCCATGTTCAGACGCCTCATTCGTGGTGGTGAAAAATGCGGAATCCCTCGCGAACACACAAGGAATCACGTTTTGCTGTTTCAAGATCGGCGTCAACCATTTCGGCCACCAATTCTTGGAAACTAATTTTCGGCACCCAACCCAATTTCTCCCGCGCCTTGGTAGCATCGCCAAGTAAGGTTTCTACTTCGGTGGGGCGGAAATAACGCGGATCCACTGCAACGATACAACGTCCCGTTGCATCAATTCCTTTTTCCTCCAGACCCTCACCAACCCAGTGTATTTCCATTTCGAGGCGACTGGCTACCGCACTCACAAATTCACGTACCGAATATTGTTCGCCACTTGCAATGACAAAGTCTTCTGGAACCGCTTGCTGAAGCATCAACCACTGCATCTCTACATAGTCACGCGCATGACCCCAATCGCGCCGAGCATTCATATTCCCAAGGTAGAGCTGTTCCTGCAGCCCCAAGTGAATACGTGCCAACGCTCTGGTGATTTTGCGTGTCACAAAAGTTTCACCGCGTATAGGGGATTCGTGGTTGAATAGAATGCCGTTACACGCATATAACCCATAGGCTTCACGATAGTTGATCGTGATCCAATATCCGTAGAGTTTCGCGACAGCATAAGGCGATCGCGGATAAAATGGAGTGGTCTCGCACTGTGGACTTTCCTGGACTTTACCAAACAGTTCCGAAGTCGATGCTTGGTAAAACCTTGTTTTCCGTTCGAGTCCTAGAATGCGGATGGCTTCCAGAAGACGTAGTGTACCAAGTGCATCGGCATTGGCAGTATATTCCGGACTCTCGAAAGAGACCGCGACGTGGCTCTGTGCAGCGAGGTTATACAGTTCGTCGGGTTGCACCAACTGTACAATGCGAATCAAATTGGTCGAATCGGTCAAATCGCCATAGTGTAGAATAAAACGCCGCCCGTCTTCTTGGGGGCCTTGGTAGAGGTGATCAATACGATCAGTATTGAAAAGCGAGGAACGGCGTTTGATACCGTGTACCTCATACCCTTTCCCCAAAAGAAACTCCGCCAAGTATGCACCATCTTGGCCCGTGATCCCAGTAATCAGTGCTCGTTTCATCAGTGTCTCCGGTATTCTCGATCGGAATGCACATGCGCCGTTATCAAATAAGAATAGCTGAAGCCATCGGAAAGGGTGGCATCAAAAGATCAACCTCTCTCTATATCGATTCTTACCCCATCATCATAACCTTTTGTTCGCGCTTCAAGACCAACGGCAAGAACGGCAAAACCGTCGCCTGCGTCGCTATACGCAAACGTATTCACTTTGCCTTCAGTGTCCTCAGTCTGGCAAGACTCTGAATAAGATTGCGAGTCTGCGTAGCGACTGCAAATGATAACACAATCCATGTTCTGACGGTACTTATACTCCATTGAGGTGCTGAAAAGTGGCTACAGTGCTCGTACTTTCCTCCCCTAGTACCTGTGGCAACCCTTGATCGAAAGTGGATGTAACAAAACGGTAGTGACGAATATTGCTTACGCTCGATAATTTCTATCCAACACATTGGGTTTACTTCAGGTAAATGAACAAAGTAAATAAATGCGCAGGCTATTCCAGATTTCTAGCGTGGCTCATGGTCTTGCTGCTGAATGCCTTGCTGGCAGGATGCGGAGGTGGTGGTACTGTTGGTGGTGTCGATGAGATTAGCGGGGGCGGTGTTGATACTAGCAGCGGAGGTGGTGGCGGAAGCACCCCACTCGCGCCCACCGTAACTTTCACAGACCCCGCCAATAGCACCAACGGGGTGGCTCTGAACAAGAAAATTTCCGCAACTTTCAGCGAGGGAATGGATCCTCTCACCCTCAACACGACAACTTTTACGGTGACAGGCCATGGTGTGACGCCAGTTTCGGGTACCGTGATCTATGCCGGTCCGACTGCGACCTTCACGCCCACCAATGCCCTTGCGGCCAGCACCTTGTGTAGCGCGACGATTAGCACAGTGGCCAAAGACCTCGCAGGCAATGCGCTCGCTGCGAATTACACCTGGAGCTTTACAACCGGCGTAGCCCCTGACACCACCCCACCCCTTGTGAATGCTACTAACCCTGTAGCTGTTGCGAGCGGTATTTGCATCAACAAGACCGTCAACGCTACTTTTAGTGAGCCGATGGATCCACTCACCATTACCAACGTCACATTTACTCTGATGGACAGCCTCAACGCGCCCGTCACGGGAGGAGTGGCCTACGATGCGCTGACGAATATCGCAACCTTTACACCAGTGGTGAATCTCAATGCAACGACAGTGTATACCGCTACGATCAAGAATGGCACGGGTGGTGTCAAAGGCGGACAACTATGTGATGACCTTTAGCACCTCGACGACCACATGCACGACAGCAGTCGTCCTTGGGGCAGCTACATCGTTTGTAGGTTTCGGGGCGGGGGCTGGCATGACCAATCAGGGCGTTCTTACCATTATCAACGGCGATATTGGAACCACTGGGATTTTGACGACGATGACCGGATTCCACGATTCAGTGGGAGGTGTTTATACGGAAACGACGCTCAATCTTGGAACGGTGAACGGTAGGATATACACGGATGCCCCACCACCAGGAGGTACCGCCGTTGGAGGCAATGGCGAAACATTCGCGATTGCAACCGCTGCTGGACGTGATGCGCTCATAAGCCCCCGCCTTTAGGCGGGGATGGTTGACCCTAAACGGTCAGGGAGACCCAAATGCTGTCTGGGTCTTTCAAACGACGCAGCACTCACGATTGGTGCACCAGGCGCACCGCGCAGCATTATCCTGACCAACGGTGCCAAAGCCAAGAACGTCTTTTGGTACGTGGGCAGTGCGGCACGCATTGAAGATCAATGCAGCATGGTCGGAACCAGCATCGCCAGTGCTGGAGTCACCATCTCGACCGCTGTCCAAACGTCAACAACGAAACTGGCAGGCAGAGCACTAAGCCTGAATGCCTCGATGACAATGGTGAATACATTGATCAACATGCCTACACCATCAGAATGACAAGTCAGGAGATCAATCTCTCTCCAACATCCTCTCTGACTTCCCTCGGAGAGAAGCTTGCTTCAGATAAGAGACCTTGTGAAACCATCAAAGAGAAGTCAGAAACAAGTCAAAACCAGCACCCCTCTCCCCAACCCCTCCCCTCGCGGGAAATGCAAAATCTCGTCTCTCTAGCGGCTATGTCTAAAACCTTTGTAACGCTCGTCGTTCATTGGCAAAAAAATACGTCATGGCCGCAATCTCTAAATAGCCGTGACCCGCAGCCACTTGCAAGTAGCTAAGTCGCGCACCAGGCAAATCAACCACCGCCCATCCAACCACAAGGATGGCCAATCCACCCACAAGAAACAACGGCCAGGTTCCAAAATCCTCCAGCAGTGCCCGCCAACTCGACCGAAAGGGGCGCGGCGCAGGTCGAGGACGGTCATCCTCTGGAATGAGGCGCAACCACATGCTGTAATGCACCGCTTGTAGAAAACAGAACAGCAGTACCCCTCGCAGGGCAAGATTTTCATCGGTCAGGGGCGCTATCTGGTCTACATAATCGCTGAAAGATTGGCCTGTCCATGGGGCAGTCCATCCACCGAATCGGTTCAGCATCGGCTCAGCAGCACCACCAAGCAGCGCGATACTCCCCAGCAAGACCCATCCTGGCACAATCCAATCGACACCACACCGAGGTCGCCACCACCACCAGAGTATCACCGCGATTATGTTATGAATGTGTAAAAAGACCCTCTGAAAACCCATCGGCGAAAAAAAGGCGATCCCCGTCAACACAGCCCAACTACCCAACAGCACCCCTTTGCGTACCCTGGCACCCCCTGCCGCGAGGATCGCCGGAAGCATGGCACACACACCCACCATCGGCCCACCCCCCACGCCGACAGCCAGCACCAAAGGGGCCACCGCCCAGAGCCTCGGTTGTCGATGTAATCCAGGACGCACGACCAAATAGCGCAGATCGGACAACAAATGGGGTACGCCCAGGAGAACAGGGCCAAGGGCCAGCAGCCACAACGGTACCAAAAGGGTCAGACAAAAAGCCCCAATCACCAGCAAAGAGCCTAACCAGATCACCCGCCGGGCACGGTTGGCGTACAGAGGTGCCGCAATGGGTGCCGCCAGACGGTAGCCCCAAGCACGCATCCAATCGAGCGGCACCAACATCCGCTCGACCCAAGCGACCGCACCATGCGCCACAAACGCCACGATTGGGGTCTTTCGGTTCACCGCTAAGCCATGCTCGGATTACCGTCCCGCAGGAGAGGCTACACCCGTCGCGCCACCCTTTTCGGTTGGTGAAACGCAACGTACACAGGGCACCTCGGTCGAATGTGGTGGAATGCCATGGCTATAATCCCGTTGGCTACAGATCGCGTTGGCACAGACCCCCTGACCCCACTCCATACGACAGGCATCACCGACCTGCTTGTTCGCACATTCGTATCGATCCGGAGCCGGAATGTCAGCAAATACAACCGACGCACCCAACAACGCTATCCCGATCAGGATGACCTTGCCTATTGTGCAAGCTTTCATCGCACACCTCCCCCACAAAGAACCTCTGCCCAAACGCAAAACACCGTAACGCCGATTGACTAGTATAGTGTATGCTAGGGTGGTTTTGTGCGAGCTGCCGCCCACAGAGAAACCGCTGGTTTTGATTGGGTCTCGCCACGTTCTTTGGTTTTTCACGTCCAGCGTCTACCTCACTTTACTTGGTTTTTACCCATGTCTGCGTGTTCCCGACCAACGGTTGCTGTGGGTCTCTCTGGCGGAGTAGACTCATCCGTTGCTGCCCTTTTGCTGCATCAGCAAGGGTGTGCAGTGTCCGCAGTGTTTATGAAAAATTGGGAAGAGGACGATGCTGAGGGGCAATGTCCTGCGGCACAGGACTATCAGGATGCCTGCGCGGTCGCTACGCGCCTCGGTGTTCCCATGCAGGCCGTTGGTTTTGCCGATCGCTATTGGGATGATGTCTTTCAACCGTTTCTCGCAGCCTATGCGACAGGTCGTACCCCCAATCCCGATGTGTTCTGTAACCGTGAGATCAAATTCAGTGCGTTTCTAGAGTATGCCTTGGATCGAGGCGCAGACTACATCGCAACCGGACACTACGCCCGCTGTTACCAACAAGACGGTCTCTGGCACTTGCGGAAGGGCAGGGACACTAACAAAGATCAAAGCTATTTTCTCTACACCCTGGGCCAAACCCAACTCGCCCACACCCTGTTTCCCATCGGAGAGTTGTCCAAAACGGCCGTGCGACAGTTGGCCGCCGCCTCAGGACTCGTTACCCACGCAAAAAAAAGACAGTACCGGCATCTGTTTTATTGGGGAGCGTCCTTTTCGTGACTTTCTGGCTCGCTACCTACCAGCCAAACCCGGCCCCTTGATCACCCCTGAGGGCACAAGCGTGGGAAGCCACGACGGAATCATGTATTACACCTTGGGGCAGCGTCATGGTCTGCGCTTGGGAGGACGACGCGGCGAAAGCGGCACTCCCTGGTATGTCGTGGCCAAAGACGCCCTCACCAACACCCTGGTGGTCGCACGCGATCATGATCACCCCTGGCTGTACAGCACCACCCTGGTTGCAGGGCAGCTCTCATGGGTGGCGGGGGTTTCCCCCATGCTCCCCCTCACGTGTCACGCCAAAGTACGTTATCGCCAAGAAGACCAGGCGTGTGTTGTAACCGCCCTGGGCGATGATGATACGGTTTTAGTGACGTTCACCGTACCCCAGCGTGCGATCGCTCCTGGACAATCCGTCGTCTTCTATCAGGGCGAAGAATGTCTAGGCGGCGGTGTGATTGAGTGCACACCCACCCATCACGCCACCTCCGTCGATCCTCCTTGGGCACACCTGCCGTCGATGGGGGGGGGCGCCGTATGAGCCCCATGAACAACCACAACCTGGTGTGTGATCGTGTCTTGGCGCTTGCTGGTATGCTGCAAGTAGCGTTCCTCGTACAACAGGTGGCACGCCAAGGGACGATCTCGCAGGACTCGGCGTTCCGATCGAGTATCGAGAGCATTTTTGCAACAGATGCCGCGACCACAAAAGAGGTCTACGGCGGTGTAGCAGGGGTAGAACTGGGTTTGCGTCTGGTGCGCCACCACCTGGGGGGGACGAACGAGACCCCTATCACCCCCTCCGATCGAGAACGCATTCGCTATTTCTTTTCCCTTGTTCCGTTGGAACGCCGTCTGCGTGGTTTGCCAACCGTTTTGGATCAGATCGGGACAGGCATTGTGTCTGCGCGTCACCAGGCAGACGCCCTTGGGGGTACACACAGAGACGTGATCGCCGCTCTTGCGGAATTGTACCTGGAAACGATCGCGACCCTCGGGTTTAGGATCCTCGTGCCAGGAAACCAGGTCTACCTGACGCGCCCGGAGAATGCCAATACCATTCGTGCATTGCTCCTTGCAGGCGTACGATCAGCGGTCTTGCTACACCAGCGGGGCGGACGACGGTGGATGTTGCTTTTTCACCGCCGCGCCTTCTTGGACATGGTGGCACAGTTGCTCACCTCCCTTCCGCACTAGCAGGCTAGGCTCCCCCTCGGATCATGTCATTCTCCCAACCGATGGTCACAATCCGGAGTGCCCGCGCCTCTGCTGCGGTTGCCCTGGCACAAGTGCTCGACGCTCAGCGATCCCTTACGGACGTCCTGGCCACCACGATGCGCCTGGTGGCACCCCGTGACCGCGCCCTGACCCAAGAACTGTGTTATGGCGTGCTGCGCCATGGTTTCTTGCTAGACCAAGTCTTGCGATCCCTGATGCAACGTCCCCTCGCTGAACAAGATCCACGCTTGCGTAGTCTACTGCTCTGCGGTTTGTACCAATTGGCCTACCTAAAGACCCCTCCCCACGCCGCTGTGAGCGAAACCGTGGCTGCCGCTGCTGAACTTGGTTTTCCCTGGGCAAAAGGCTTTGTCAATGGTGTGTTGCGATCCTTCCAGCGAGATCCCGAAACCCTGATGAAGCGTGCCGCACAGGACGATCCAGCGGCTGACCTGGGCCACCCAGCGTGGTGGGTGGCAGCCCTTCAAACCACCTATCCAGCACACTGGCGTTTGGCAACGGCAACGGGGAACACGCGACCCCCTTTGGTGCTGCGCGTCAACCGCCGTCGGATCACGCCGACTTTGTACCTGGCCGAGCTTTTGAAAGTCGGCATTGCCGCTTTCCTTCATGCTGTGGCACCCGATGCGGTGGTCTTAGAGGAGCCACGAACGGTAGAGGACATCCCTGGTTTTCGTGAGGGACTGGTCTCTGTCCAGGACGCTGCGGCACAGTTGGCAGCCCCTCTGTTAGATCCCTTACCAGGGAATCGGATACTCGATGCCTGCGCTGCGCCCGGTGGCAAAACGGGCCATTTGCTGGAAAGCCTGCCCCTTGGGTGTACCGTATGGGCGTTGGATCGAGAGAACAGCCGACAGCGCAAGATCGAGGAAAACCTTTTGCGTCTCGGTCTGAACGCCCATACCCTGACGGGGGACGCAACGGTAAGCGCCGAGTGGTGGGACGGTCATCTCTTCGATCGTATCTTGTTGGACGCGCCCTGTTCTGCCAGTGGCATTGTGCGCCGCCATCCCGACATCAAATGGCTGCGCCGTGCAACTGACCTACCCCGTTTGGCAGAATACCAAAAGGGGTTATTGCACGCCTTGTGGCCCCTGCTTGCGCCTGGGGGTGTCCTGTTGTATACCACCTGTTCTGTTTTCCCTACAGAAAATGAGTGTGTACTGCAAACGTTTCTCGCAGATAACCCCGATGCCCAAGAAAAAACCATCGCTGCCACTTGGGGCAATACATGCACGCTGGGTCGTCAAATTGTGCCTGGTCAAGAGGACATGGATGGGTTTTATTATGCTCGTATCACCAAAAGTCCACAGTAGATAGCGCCGTTATGGAAACCGAACTGCCTACCATTGCCCACAAACTCTACTGGCTGCTCATGCTGTGCGTGTTCGGCACAGCCGCCTATGGAGAGACGCTGGACGGATTCCATGTACGCACCGCATCGACTACGCTGGTACAGGGTGTGTACCAACTCAGTGCACGGATGGATCTGCCGCTCAGCGAAGAGGTCTTAGAAGCACTCGCCAATGGCGTTTCCATTACCCTTGTGCTGGATATGACTGTGGAACGCAAACGCCGTTATTTTCTTTGGAATGAATCGGTGGCTTCCCTGGAACAGCGTTATCGTTTGACTTTTCACTCTCTGACAGAACAATACCAGGTCACTAACCTCAATACTGCCGTCAAAGAAACCTATCCGGATCTCAGCCATGCTTTGCGTGCGGTTGGCGATCTCGATAACTTTCCCATGATTGATCGCAGGCTATTGTATATGCAAGAACGCTACAATGTTGGGTTGCGAGTCCGGTTGGACATTGAGTCCCTACCGTCTCCTCTTCGATTGGTGGCGTATATCTCCAACAGTTGGCGTTTGGCCAGTCCGTGGTACCTCTTTCCCTTGAACCTCCATACGCCCCGATGAATACGATACTCTTTCTTGATGCGAGTGCACCATCGTGGTAGTCGTTCCCCAAAAACACAGCGTACTACCGGTAGTGGTTCTTTCAACACTCATGTTGGGATCTTTGTATCTGCTCTCGGTGGCCACCCAAGATACCGCAGAGTTTGGACGTCTCTATTCTTGGCTGATTATTCTCAATGCACTGCTGCTGATCATCCTGACGGTACTGATTGGCACCAATGTGTACCAATTGGTTGTGCAATACCGAGAGGGTACCATTGGTTCACGTATGACGCTGCGTTTGGCAGTCGTTTTTGTGGTGTTGTCGCTGGTTCCGGCAAGTACGGTATATTATTTTGCACAGGGTTTTCTGGATCGAGAAATTGACAGTTGGTTCGATGCCCGCATTGGCAAAACCCTGGATGCCAGTTTGGATCTCGGGCGCACTGCGTTGGACGAAGCCATGCGAGATCGATTGACACAAGTCACTCGTCTTGCAGCAGAACTGTCTGATACCTCGAACCACATGACGGCGCTCGTTTTGGATGATCTCCGCGTTCGCAGCGGCGCAACGGAAATGACGTTACTGACCCCAAGCGGTGAGTTCATCGCAGCGAGTCACGTCGATCCCACAGTGATGTTGCCAAAACGCCTCAGCGAAACCGTACTCCAACGGGTACGCCAGGACGATACCTTCGTGGGTTTGGTCCCCGATGCAGGCACAGGATCGGGAATGCAGGTACGCATTGCCATCAAGATATTCACGACCACGCCTGTCATGGGCAATACCAATCTGGTGCTCCATGCCTTGTTTCCGATTGCGGAGCGTCTTTCGGCGCTTGCTACCAGCATCCAGGGTGCCTATGACCAATACCATGAGTTGTCGTATCTCCACCAGCCCCTCAAGTTTAGTTTTTCGATTACCTTGTCTCTGGTCTTGGTGCTTTCCTTGGCTATGGCATTTTGGGCGGCTTTTTTCTCGGCACGATACCTGGTGGCACCGGTTGGAAGCCTAGCGCGTGCAACCCGTGCGGTGGCTGCAGGAAACTACGATGTGCGATTGCCAACGCCGACCAACGATGAATTGGGGCTTCTGGTTGCCTCCTTCAACGACATGATCGAAAACATCGCCTTAGCGCGGGATGCCGCTCACCGCAGCCAAGCGCAAGTAGAGGGACAGCGTGCCTACTTAGAGGCCATTCTTGCCCATCTTTCCTCTGGGGTGCTCACCCTCGACTTGCAGCGCACGTTGCGCAGTGCCAATCGTGCCATTGGTCATATTTTGGCAGTGGATCTAGAAAGCGGTACGCTCCTAGAAACGTTGAGGGTGGATCGTCCCCATTTACTGCCCATGTTGGATATCCTAGAAGGCCACTTGGTCACGGGAAGCGCCAATTGGCGTCAAGAAGTCACCCTCACACGACCCGCCACAGGGCGTCAGGTGTTGATGTGTCACGGAACAGTGCTCACGGAATTGGCAGGGATGGAGCAAGTCCAAGTGGTTGTGATAGATGACATCACGACGCTTTTGCAAGCACAGCGAGCGATGGCATGGGGAGAGGTCGCACAGCGTTTGGCCCACGAAATCAAAAATCCACTGACCCCCATTCAACTCTCTGCCGAGCGCCTACGCCACAAATACCTCAAGCGCATGAGTCCAGAGGATGCAGAAGTCCTCAACCGTCTCACCCACACCATCATCCAACAGGTCGAAGTGATGAAGGAAATGGTAAATGCCTTTTCAGAATACGCCCGCACCCCCAAGATGGATCTCCGTGCGCTGTCGATCAACAGGGTGGTCAATGAGGTAGTGGATCTGTACCGTGGTCATGAGGGTTCAACCTTTGTGCTGGATCTCGATCCAGAAGCGCCCTCGCTGGAGGCAGACTCTGGACGGTTGCGCCAACTGTTGCACAACCTGATCAAAAACGCCCTCGAATCCATGAATAGCATGGGGAGTGGCATGGGAAAATCTTGCATCACCCTGCGTACCCATATGCAAAAGCAGGACGATCGTTCTTGCGTAGAGTTGCGGGTGGAGGACAATGGGCCTGGTATTCCCAGCAATATGCTGGATCGCTTGTTTGAACCGTATGTAACCACCAAAGTCCGTGGCACAGGACTCGGCTTGGCCATTGTCAAGCGTATCATGGAGGAACATGGTGGTTGGATCTGGGCGGAGAATCCAGCCACTGGGGGGGGCGCTATTGTGGTACGTTTCCCCCTACGAGACGGCGAGGGCACTGGCCAAAAGCAGGTTCCGGTACCCACTGTCTCTTCCATGACGATGGCCGCTGAGCGTACCGTATAAGAAACCTTCCTACCACCTACAGAGCCACACTCGGATGACCGCACCCTACCTTCTAGTCGTCGATGATGAACCGGATATTCGTACGCTCGTAAAAGAGATATTGGAAGATGAAGGCTACGAAGTTGGGATCGCCGAAAACGGCATCCAGGCACGCGAACGGCGTCGAGAGCGCCGACCGGACTTGGTGTTGCTCGATATCTGGATGCCGGATCTAGACGGGATCACCCTGCTCAAAGAGTGGGCAGACGAGGGGGCCGGAAAACCACCCGTCATCATGATGTCCGGTCATGGCACGGTAGAAACGGCGGTGGAGGCTACTCGTCATGGTGCGTATGATTTTTTAGAAAAACCGCTTTCGATGGCCAAACTCTTGCTGACCGTAGAGCGTGCCTTAGAGACCGCACAGCTACAGCAAGAAAACCTCGGACTCCGGCGCCACACCACGACCGTGATCGATCCCATCGGTCGCAGCACGGCCATGGCCCACCTGCGTGATCAGGTGAGGCGCATTGCGGGTCATGATACGTCTGTGCTCATTACAGGTGAGCCAGGCAGTGGCAAAGAGGTCTTTTCTCGCTACTTACATGCCAACAGTGTGCGTCGTGTCAATCCTTTCATCGATGTGACCGTGGCGGGTGTGGTACGCGAAAACGCAGCGGTGGAGCTGTTTGGTGTCGAAGAGGGGGATCGCATTCACTACGGACGGTTGGAACAAGCGCGTGGTGGCATCCTGTTCCTGAATGACATTGCGGACATGGACATCGCTACCCAAGGACGGTTGCTCTCGGCCCTAGAAAGCCGTTCTTTTCTGCGCGTGGGCGGCACAGAGCCTGTACACGTGAATGTCCGAGTGGTGGCAGCTACCCATCATAACCTAGAGGACGAAGTGAATGTGGGACGCTTCCGCGAAGATTTGTATTATCACCTCAATGTCGTGCCCCTGCATGTCATCCCACTGCGCGAACACTGCGAGGACGTGACGGATCTGATTCACTATTACGTGAACCTGTTTGTGGCACAGGAGGGTCTTCCCTACCGTGGTTTTTCTGTTGCGATTCAGAATCGGCTACGCAACCATACGTGGCCCGGGAACATACGCGAACTCAAAAACCTCGTGCAGCGATTGCTCATTCTGGGGGTACGCCCAGAGGTAGACTTGGAGGAAGTGGAACACGCACTGGGAACACCGATGCGTCGTGCAAACCCGCCTGAACCAGGGGAGTCGAGCTGGCTCGATCTCCCACTACGGGAAGCACGGGACATGTTCGAGAAAGTCTATCTGGAGCACCATTTGTATTTGTCCGGCGGTAGCGTGGCCCGTTTGGCCAAACAAACCGGCATGGAACGAACCCATTTGTACCGCAAATTGCGTGCCCTTGGGATAGAGGTACGACAAGGGACAAAGCCATAGATGCAGATGTAAAAACCAGGCAGGGTCGTGCGTGATCCCCTTCTCTGAGGCAACTCAGCGGGCGCTTGGTAAAGCACACCATAAAATGGTTATCTGGTTTTCAGCTTAAACCCCTCTCCGACTCATCGGAGAGGGGTTTGGGGAGAGGGTGATCTTTTGACTTGTCATCTTTTTATATGGTGTTCGCCATCACTTAAAAGAATCGGTTCCATCACAGACCTAGCGTTGCATCCGCCCTTCGGAGTTGCTCGATCAGTTCATCCTTCCCCTTCTAGAACGCGCAGGATGAATCGGCACGATCGTATACCGTCATGATATTTTCTAGCTCTTGTTGCAACCAGAGGCGTTCTTGTGGGTTGAGCTCAACGCACTCTCGAATGGCTTGCCCCTCTTGCAACGCATCGAGGTATCCTCGTACCGCACGGCAGCCCTGCCCACACAGGATTTCCAGGCAACGGTCTACGGCTGGTGAGTGGTTCATACAGGCATGGTTGCACCGATGGCAACCCAACCCGCCACCAATCGTATTGCATACAGCCCCGCTTCCGCGATCACCCCAGGAGGGTTCTGCTGTGTGGTACGCATGAAATAGGCCAATGCCAGCAGATAATAACCGACGAGTATCGCGAGGTATTCCAATGGGAGCAACAGTGCCATCAGCACAGCCATGCCCAACAGGGCAGGTACCAAAACGGCACCATGAATGATGGACATGGTTCCTGCGGCAAGAGAACTGTATCGCTTGTGGGGGACACAGCGATCGGTTGACAAATGCAGCAGATCGTTCAGGATACCCACGCTGGAGGTACACAAGCCAAAGGACAGAAAAGCCAATCCGTCTCTGATCAGGGCCGAAGCACTGTCGTGTTGGTGAATCACCAGTAAGGGCAGAAAGATGACCAGGCTTTTTAGCCAGTGCGTGAGATGCAGGGATTGGCAGTAGGTTTTCCACATTCTGTGGCGATCGTCAAAAATCGCGGCAATGGGGAGTTGAGCACGCACCTTGCGTGCTATCCCTGGCACTGGATTCACCAGAATGGCTACGCGGGCATGAGACCATACAGCCAAATCAGCACGGCTGTTGCCCGCATAATCAAAACCACGTTCCCCATAGAGCGTTGCGAGACATTCCCCTTTGCGCGAACGTGATAGGTTCTTTCCGCCTTCCGTGGCCAAAACAGACTCAAAGATCCCCAAGTAAGCAGCCACCTGTTTGGCAAAACGTAGATGGGAGGCTGTGGCCAAAACCAACCGTCGACCAGCAGCACGCGCATGAAACAGGTACGCAAGAAACTCGACCTGATAAGGCAGCGTACTTACGTCCATTTGAACCCGACGAACGATCTGCTCCTTGAGGTGTGCTTTTCCCTTCAGCAACCAGAAGGGCACCAGAAACATGGTAAGCGGTGCCTGACGTAGCAACGCAAAAAGCGATTCCATGAGCAGATCCGTGTTGATCAGCGTGCCGTCTAGATCGACACACAACGGCACATCCTTGCATTCGGCGTGGTCGTGGACGGTACGCTCCAAAGGACATTCTCCTGATTGCGGATACTGTTCGGTCAGTTTGTTTGCTCAGTAGGTTAGGCCAGTTTCCCGTGGCACTGTTTGTATTTCTTCCCTGATCCGCAAGGACAAGGATCGTTGCGCCCGACCTTGGGGCCTTGGCGCACAAAAGGCATAGGGGGTGTTTCCGCAGAGGGTGTCTCGGTGCCTTCCGCTCCCCCTTCTTCTGCCGTGGGTTGGCCCATGATCGGTTGTACTGGATCGTGCTGAAACTGCATTTGCATACTTGTCCGGCGACGTGCTTCTACCGCTGCTACGTCTTCCTCTGCACGCACCTGCACACGCGCAAGAATACCCGTGACATCGTGTTTCAGGCGTTCCAACATTTGCTGGAACATCTCGAACGCTTCGCGTTTGTATTCTTGCTTCGGGTTCTTTTGGGCGTACCCACGCAAATGAATGCCTTGACGCAAATAATCCATCGCTGCCAGGTGATCTTTCCACAATCCGTCCAATACCTGCATGATGATTGCTTTTTCGAAGTGACGCATGACCGCAGATCCGGCGAGCGTCTCTTTTTTGGCATAGGCTGCTTCTGCCTGCTCTAAGATACGGGTACGCAGTCTTGTCTCATCGAGATCGGCCTCTTGTGCTAACCATTCTTGGATTGGTAAAACCAAGGCACAATCCCGCTCTAGCGCGGCCGTGAGTCCAGGAATATTCCATTGTTCCTCGATGCTCTCTGGAGGAATAGAGAGATTGATAATGCCTGTGATGACATCCGTGCGAATAGCACGTACTGTCTCGGTCAGATCCTCGGCCACCATCAGTTCATTGCGCTGCTCGTAGATGACTTTCCGTTGGTCGTTGGCAACGTCATCATATTCTAGGAGCTGTTTACGAATGTCGAAGTTGCGTGCCTCTACTTTGCGTTGTGCATTTTCGATGGCCTTTGTGACCCACGGGTGTTCGATCGCTTCTCCCGATTCCATGCCGAGTTTCTGCATCAGGGTACCGATGCGTTCGGAGGCAAAAATGCGCATCAGGTTGTCTTCTAGCGAAAGATAAAACCGACTAGAACCAGGATCGCCTTGGCGTCCTGAACGACCACGTAACTGGTTGTCAATACGCCTAGATTCGTGGCGTTCCGTACCGATGATGTGCAATCCTCCCGCATGCAAGACCTGCTGATGTCGCTCCTGCCATGCGCTTTTGATGCCATCGATCAAGCCTTGGTCGGCATTTTCGAGTGCTGCGACCTCTGCTTTCCAGTTGCCGCCGAGCACAATGTCCGTGCCGCGACCCGCCATATTGGTTGCGATGGTCACTGCACCGATGCGGCCCGCTTGGGAGACGATCTGTGCTTCCTGCTCGTGGTATTTTGCATTCAACACTTTGTGGGGGATATGCTTTTGTTCAAGCAACCGAGACAAATACTCCGAGGTTTCGATAGAGGTTGTACCCACCAGCACAGGTTGCTGTCGGATGATACATCCTTCGATGTCTGTGATGATGGCATCAAACTTTTCTTTGGCCGTCAAATAGACCAAGTCGCCCCGATCATCTCGGATCATGGGTTTGTGGGTCGGAATCACAATGACTTCTAGGCCGTAAATCTGCTGAAACTCGTAGGCTTCGGTATCGGCTGTTCCGGTCATCCCTGAGAGTTTTTTATAAAGACGAAAATAATTCTGGAAGGTGATCGAAGCCAGCGTTTGGTTTTCCGCCTGAATTGAGACCTTTTCCTTGGCCTCGACCGCTTGGTGCAACCCTTCTGACCAACGTCGCCCGGGCATCGTCCGGCCCGTGAACTCGTCTACAATGACCACTTGATCATTTTGTACCACATAATCTACATCACGGCGAAACAGAACATGGGCACGCAAGGCAGCGTACAAATGGTGTACAAGGGAAATATGGCTTGCATCGTACAGGCTCTCCCCTTCACGGAGGATGCCCTCGTGTGCCAGCAATTCCTCTACCCGTTGATGTCCCGCCTCCGTCAAAAGCGCCTGACGTGTCTTTTCGTCCACGGAATAATCACCAGGGCCGTCTTCGGTCTGCTGTCGATCCAGGGAGGGGATCAACGCATTCATACGCACGTAGAGTTCTGAACTTTCCTCTGATTGTCCAGAAATAATGAGTGGGGTACGCGCCTCGTCAATCAGGATGGAGTCTACTTCGTCCACGATGGCATAGTGCAACGGACGCTGCATTTTATCCGCCATCGAAAAGGCCATGTTGTCGCGTAGATAATCAAAACCGAATTCGTTGTTGGTACCGTAGGTCACATCAGCTGCGTAGGCTGCCCGCTTTTCCTGGGGATCTTGCTGGGCAACGATGACCCCGACAGTCATGCCCAAAAACGCATAGACCTGACCCATCCAGTTGGCATCGCGTCGTGCCAGATAGTCGTTGACCGTCACCACATGAACCCCCTTGCCGAGCAGGGCATTCAGGTAGACGGGCAAGGTCGCCACCAGGGTTTTGCCCTCGCCAGTGCGCATTTCGGCGATACGACCCTCGTGCAGCACCATCCCACCGATGAGCTGGACATCAAAGTGACGCATCTCCAGCACTCGTCGGGCGGCCTCACGCACCACCGCAAAAACCTCCGGCAACAGGTCATCCAGGGTCGACCCTGCTTGCAGCCGTGTGCGAAATTCCTCTGTTTTGGCACGGAGTGCAGCATCCGACAGGGCCATCATCGCTGGCTCTAGTGCATTGATGCCCCGAACCACCTTGCCCATCCGACGAAGCACCCGATCGTTGCGGCTGCCGAAAATTTTGCGTAAAAACTTGGTCACCATATGCGGTATCTTTGCGTTACGTCAGTGGAGTAGAGTCAATCGTTTGGTTGGTTGCGGGAACAGCAATCTCCACTACAACCGGTGCGTGATCCGACGGACGCACCGCCTTTCGTGGTGCTCGGTCGATGTGACAAGCGATGCAGCCACCCACCAGGGGTTGACTCACCAGGATGTGGTCGATGCGCAGACCGAGGTTACGACGAAATGCGTCGGTACGGTAGTCCCACCAGCTAAAATGACCTGCAAGCGGCTCAAAAAGCCGAAAGGCATCCGTCAAACCAAGATCCAGCAAGCCACAAAAAGCCAGGCGCTCTGGAACACTCACCGCGATGTGATCTTTCCAAGCGATCGGGTCATGGACATCCCGATCGTCTGGCGCGATGTTGTAGTCTCCTAACACGAGGAGGCTCGGTCTTTCGGAGAGTTCTGTCCGTAGCCAGTCATTTAGCCGAGAAAGCCAGTGCAGTTTATAGGCATACCGTTCGCTGCCGACACTCTGGCCGTTCGGGACATAAAGGTTCACCACACGCAGGCTTCCCCCAGGCAGGTCGGAGGCGGCATAAGAAGCCGCGATACAACGGCGTTGTGGATCCGCAAAACCAGGAATCCCGATCTGCACCTCGGTCGGTGGCCTCCGGCTCAACAGCGCCACCCCATTGTAGGACGGTTCGCCACTGTACAGTGTATCGTATCCCAGGGCTTGCAAAGGCACCGCCGGAAAAGCATCGTCGGTGACTTTGGTTTCCTGCAGTGCCAATACGTCCGGTTGTTCCTGTGCAAGCCACGCCAAAACCTGGGGAAGCCGCACCCGCAGGGAATTGACGTTCCAGGTGGCAACTTTCATTGCAACAAAATCACGAACGAGGCATCGCCGCGTGCGATGTTCAGCAACAGGTTGCCACCTGAGCGACCCCGGTGCGGCAGATCATCGATGTTGTGGACGGGCTTGCGGTTCACCGCGACCAAAACATCCCCGGACTGCAAGCCGATGTTCGACGCCGGACTGTCTGGATCAACCTTGATCACCACCACTGCGCCTTCCGTGCCCTCTTTGCCAGAGGCAGAACCGCCTTCCTCGGAGGTGCTCAGGAGTGCGCCCCGCAAGCGTGCATCTACTTGCTCACCGTTGATCGTTTCTTGCTGGGTGGCAACGACTTTAAGCGTCAGTTGCAACGGGTGTCCATTGCGCAATGCCTGCAGCGTGGCCTTGTCGCCGACGGACAAAACGCCAAAAGTGTTGCGTAGATCACGGCTGCTATGTACCGGGTGGCCATTGATCGCGATGATCACATCCCCCACCTGTACGCCCGCTTGTTCGGCCGGGGAATGGGGGGAAAGTTTGACCACCACAGCCCCCTGGCGCGGAGGAATGCCAAAGGCCGCAGCCAATTCCGGTGTCATGTCTTGCATCACCACCCCAAGCTGGCCCCGCTGTATCCGTCCGTGCGCCGTCAATTGGGCCACCACTTGGCGTGCCATGTTGATGGGAATGGCAAACCCAATCCCGACATTGCCACCGTTGGGGGCAAGAATGGCCGTGTTGATGCCGACCAAGGTGCCGCGCAGATCCACCAGTGCCCCTCCCGAATTGCCGGGATTGATCGAGGCATCTGTCTGGATAAAGTCTTCGTAGCCCTCGATACCGAGTCCCGAACGACCAAGCGCACTGACGATCCCAGAGGTTACAGTCTGTCCCAACCCAAAGGGGTTTCCAATGGCGGTGACAAAGTCCCCTACCTGGAGTTGGTCAGAATCCCCAAGGGGGATGGCGACCAGGTGTTCTGTGGGAATTTGGATGACGGCAATGTCGGTATCGTTGTCTGTACCTACGGGCTTGGCCTGAAGGACGCGCCCATCGTTCAGGGTTACGGTGATCTCATCGGCCTTGTCCACAACATGGTGGTTGGTGATGACGTAGCCGTGCGCTGCATCGACGACGACCCCTGAGCCCAGGCTTTTGGCGACGCGCTCCCGTGGTTGTGCGGGCAGGTCAAAAAAACGGCGAAAGAAGGGATCCTCAAAGAGTGGACTCTGGCGCACCAAGACCCTGGAACGGGTCGAGATATTCACCACCGAAGGCAAGATAGGCTCTAGAACAGGTGCAAGACTCGGTATTTCATGCCCGTCTTGCATCCGCATCGGGAGCGCACCGGCCATCAACGCGGTGCTGGCAAGCAACAAAACCAGCGCGGTCAATACACGCAGGGGGGGGGCAGTGGGGTCGTTCATACTGTTTTCGCTTTCGTAGGGCTGCGGTTGGCTTTGAGGAGAATGATCGTAAGCACGCCGTGGTGGTAGTGTGCCCGTGTACGGAGGGGGTCAACGGCCATGGGCAGGGGGATCAATCGCTCAAAGCGCCCATAGGCACACTCCAAGAGGTGGTAACGGCCCCGTGCTTCCTCGCGTGGTACCCGTTTTTCGCCAGCAATCACCAGCCCCTTGTCCACCACATCCACATGAATCTGTTCTGGATCTAGACCTGGAATCTCCAGTTTGACCACCAGTCGATCGTGTTCTTCACGCACTTCTGCAGGCAGCACCCCCCAACGGAGTGCATGTCGTTCTACCAAACCACCCTGGTTTTCGATACCTTCTTGCACTGGCTGGAAATAGGTGAGCGCGTTGCCTGCTCTCTCTGCAACATGACGCCACCCCTCTGCGAGCTGTTCCCAAGCCCGATGCTGGAGATGGCGCAAGGGGCTCATCGTGGAATTAGGTATACACCCTTCTGGTCTGGTTCCTCACAGGCTTTCGTTCCACCGGAGGCGGTGCTTGAAAGCTCTGCGGGCTTGGCAGACGAACTTTGTCTTTGCCCCAGCTGGTTCTGTTCCAGGCCCATGCGTGCAACCAGTAGAGCACCATTTTGGTGATGATTTCTGCGATGGTAATCGTCGTTGCAATCGTGATGGATCGGGTCACAATCCAACTGATGATAAACACAGAAAGAGTTCCAACAATGCGCCACGAAAGCGCCTTGAGTAACGATCGTATGGTGGTGTCCATGATTGCCCTGATTGCCTTGTGTGAAAAGAAACCCTCAACCTCACAACCAACCTGAATAACCAACCTTGCAAGCGCCCCAGGAAGTCTGTTCCGCCTCCTCTGGCGCTGGCCTAGCTTTTTCCCAAATCCAGTGCCTTCCAGAGGGCACGAATGGTACCGGATTGGTTCATCGTGTAAAAATGCAGACCTGGGGCACCAACCTCTAGCAATCGTTGGCACAACTGGGTCACGACGTCTAACCCCAGGGCGCGAATCGATTCCAGATCGTTGCCATAACCCTCCAAGCGACGACGCAACCAGCGTGGGATTTCAGTACCACAGAGGTCAGAGAAGCGTGCCAGTTGTGTAAAATTCGTGATGGGCATGATACCAGGCACAATGGGAATGTTCAGTCCCATCCGCTCGCAACTCTCTACAAATCGCACATAAGAATCAAGGTTATAAAAATACTGGGTAATGGCACCATTGGCACCCGCCTCCACCTTTCGCCGAAAGTTTTCTAGATCAGCGGTGGCGGAGGGGGATTGGGGATGGAACTCAGGATAGGCAGCGACATCGATGTGAAAATAATCGCCGGATTCCTCTCGGATGAATGCCACAAGATCGTTGGCATAGCGCAGCTCGCCCACTTCATGGGTGCCTGAAGGCAGATCGCCACGCAGGGCAACGATGTGTCGAACACCCACGCTACGGTATTCCGCTAGGATCTCGCGAATGCTCTCCCGCGTTGACCCAATGCAGGACAAATGAGGGACTGCCTCATACCCTGCATTTTTGATCTCCCGCACCGTTCCGAGGGTGCGATCGCGGGTAGAGCCGCCTGCCCCATAGGTGACGGAAAAGAATCGCGGCCCAAGGGCAGCCAGCTCATCGCGTGTCTGGCGCAATTTTTCCGCCCCCTCTTCGTTTTTGGGAGGAAAAAACTCCATACTGAAGATTGGGGTATGACGGCGCTGTGATTGCATGTCGGTACGGGTCTCTTACTCAATAACGGTAATGACTGGGTTTGTACGGGCCGCTCTTGGGGACACCAATGTACTCGGCCTGTTCATCACTCAACTCGGTCAGGTGTGCACCAATCTTTTTGAGGTGCAGACGGGCCACTTTTTCATCCAGAGCTTTCGGCAACACGTACACACGCTTTTCGTAGTGGCTGGAACGGGCATACAGTTCCATTTGTGCCATCACCTGGTTGGTGAACGAAGCCGACATCACAAAACTCGGATGACCCGTGGCACACCCCAGGTTGACGAGACGTCCCTTGGCGAGCACGATGATCTTTTTGCCATCGGGAAAAAGGACGTGATCTACCTGCGGTTTGATTTCTTCCCAGGGATAGGCTTCTAGGGAAGCAATGTCGATCTCGGAATCGAAATGGCCGATGTTGCACACAATGGCCTCGTTTTTCATCCGCACCATGTGATCGTGTGCAATGACCCGTAGGTTGCCCGTCGCCGTAACAAAGATATCGCCAATGGGGGCCGCTTCTTCGATGGTGACGACACGATATCCTTCCATGGAGGCTTGGAGCGCACAAATGGGATCAATTTCTGTGACCAACACGGTAGCCCCCATCCCCCGAAAGGCTTGGGCACACCCTTTGCCTACATCACCATAGCCAGAGACGACACAGATCTTGCCTGCGATCATGACATCGGTCGCACGCTTGATGCCATCCAAAAGGGACTCGCGACAACCGTATAGATTGTCGAACTTGCTCTTCGTAACCGAGTCATTGACATTCATCGCGGGAAAAAGCAAATCACCCTTTTCCTGCATCTGGTAGAGTCGATGGACGCCGGTCGTGGTCTCCTCGGTCACACCGCGAATATTCGCCGCAATCGTGCTCCAGCGGCGTGGATCCTCGGCCATGCCACGGCACACAAGGCCCAAAAACGCCGACCAATCTTCCGAATCGCCGCTCGTCGGCGGGGGAACCCGGCCAAGCGCCTCAAACTCTGCGCCTTTGTGCACCAACAGGGTGGCATCGCCACCGTCGTCTAGAATCATGTTTGGGCCTTCTCCGTTCGGCCAGAGCAACGCCCGCTCGGTGCACCACCAATATTCTTCCAGACTCTCGCCCTTCCAGGCAAAAACCGGCACACCCGCCGCAGCAATGGCAGCGGCCGCATGGTCTTGGGTCGAGTAAATGTTGCACGAAGCCCAACGTACCTTTGCGCCCAGAGCCACGAGGGTTTCGATCAAAACCGCTGTCTGGATGGTCATGTGCAAGCTGCCGGAGATGCGGGCACCTGCGAGTGGTTGCGCAGCCCCATACTCTTCGCGCAGGGCCATCAATCCTGGCATTTCGGTCTCTGCGATCGCAATTTCCTTGCGTCCCCACGCGGCCAGGCCCATATCCGCAACACGGTAATCAGAAAAAACAGGCTGTGTACTCATCAGTGAAGTGTCTCAGTCGGTCAAGTGGGCGGCAGCACGTAGGGTATCGGCTTTGTCAGTCGCTTCCCAGGGAAAGCCTTCGCGACCAAAATGGCCGTAGGCAGCGGTTTCGCGGTAGATCGGTCGGAGCAGATTCAGCATAGTGATGATGCCACGCGGACGCAGATCAAAATGCGCCCGAATGAGATCCACCAAGCGTTCGTCGTCAATGCGACCCGTGCCAAAGGTCTCTACCGAGACCGAAGTGGGTTGGGCGATCCCAATGGCATAAGAGATCTGCACTTCACAGCGTTCGGCCAGACCCGCCGCCACGATGTTTTTCGCGACATAACGTGCCGCATACGCAGCCGAGCGATCGACTTTGCTTGGGTCTTTGCCGGAGAACGCCCCTCCCCCGTGACGGCCCATCCCGCCATAAGTGTCCACGATAATCTTGCGGCCCGTAAGACCACAATCCCCCATGGGGCCGCCAATGACAAAACGTCCGGTGGGGTTGATGTGAAAGCGCGTGTCTTTGGTGATCCACTCCGCCGGAAGAATCGGACGGATGATCTCTTCCATCACACCCTCGCGCAGGGTGGCGGTGTCCACCTCGGGGCTGTGCTGGGTCGATAACACCACGGTGTCAATGCCGACAGGTCGGTGGTTTTCGTACCGAAAGGTAATCTGACTCTTCGCATCGGGGCGCAACCAAGGCAGAACACCCCGCTTGCGCACCTCCGATTGGCGCTGCACCAACCGATGTGCATAGGTAATCGGTGCTGGCATGAGCACGTCGGTTTCTGCGGTCGCGTACCCAAACATCATGCCCTGATCGCCTGCGCCCTGCTCGTGCTGGTCGGTCTCGTCAACCCCCATGGCAATGTCGGGAGATTGCTTGCCAAGTGCGGACATGACTGCACAGGTATTTCCGTCAAAGCCCACGTCTGAACTCGTATAACCAATATCATTTACAACCTTACGTGCGATCTGATCCAGATCCACCCAAGCATGGGTCGTGACTTCTCCTGCGATGATTACTACCCCTGTTTTGATGAGGGTTTCGCAAGCGACGCGGCTTCCTCGATCATCCGTCAGAATCGCATCAAGTACAGCATCTGAAATTTGATCCGCCATTTTGTCCGGATGTCCCTCCGATACGGACTCGGAGGTAAAGAGATAATGACTGGCCATCGATTCTCCTAAAAGGTAATAACGCAACGCATAATCCAAAAATGGGTCTATTGTACACGCTACACAGACGTCAGGGATAGCATCGACCGAGGTAAATCGTACTCAGGCTTCGCGGGGTTCTTCCAACAAGCCATGCTGTGCAAAAAGTTTCAGCAAATGCTTACAGCCAGCCAAGAGTTCACCATCTTGTGGCAAGGCAGCGGGTTGACCCTTGACGACGGCACGCGCCGTGCGGTGTGCCAAGTGCACGAGCAGTTCTGCGACCAATTCTTCCAGGGTACGCGTTCCATCCATCAACTGCACCAACTGTGCGGCGAGGGGGTCGATGTCTAAGACGGTATGGCGTGCTGTGGCCAAATGTCCGAGGTGTGCACTCGCTTGTGCGCGTGCCAATGCGTGTGTCCGTGGACGGGAAGCGATCGCATGGTAGACGGTTTCCGGCGCGGTAGCGAGACGGATCGCTCGGTGTGCGTAGAGCGAAAACAATTCCTCTGCGAGTTGTGTCACGCACCCATGCGTGCTCCCCGCAGTCGTAGCACGCTCGATGGCAGCAGTCTCCAAGGCTGGATAGGCTACCGCATCGGGGTAGACTTTTGCCAGGTATAGCAGGGCCGCCTTGGTCAAAGGGTGCGTGACGCCAAAATGGACCCCATCTGGTGCCACAAAATCTTCTGGGATGGTTCTGGTCAAGTCCACCCACTGCACAGGAGAAAGCAGCGCAGAAACCGCGAACTCCCGCATACGCATAGGGTCGATCGGTTGTCTTTTTGGCGCACCTGCACGACACAACAGGGTCTTGCGCATCACACGGTAACGCAGAAAATCCATGTGCTGTTCTTGTTCTAGGGGATCTTCCAGAGACTCTACCAAGGCCCTAGCACCCGCCGACAGGGTCGAGGGGAACAAGGTGTGTAACTCCGCCTCTGCGAGATAACACAGTCCGTGTTGTGTCGCGCGTGCGACAAAATCGACGAACAAAATAGGCTGGTTGTTTTCTTCAAGATACTCTTGAGAAAGGTATCCGGGAGGGGCGTGGCGCAATTCCTCGATCTCATGGGACAGATACTGCGCAAGCGGTGTTTCGCCCTCCCAGGCACCACCCAACCGTTCCAAGAGTCCTCGTGCGGCGGCAAGACGTATCGCAGGATCCCGAATGAGACGCGTGTGGTAGCGTAGGAAGTCTCGCACCATGCTACGTGGATGCCAGCCCGGCAGCGTATTGTAGCTCACATACGCGATACCCTGGGGGGCGAGACAGGCACCACACAACCGCAAAATCTGTTCTTGGATCGCAAAGGGTACGCACGACCATACCCCGTGGATCAAGATGTAATCAAAGAGACCCAGGCTCGCCGGATCCAGATCGGCAATGTCCGCCTGCCGGAGCTCCAGGTTCGATAAGGCCAAGCGATCCGCGATGGCCCTTCCTGTGGCAAGCGAACCCGCAGCCCGATCCACACCCAAAAACCGCGCCTTCGGTAGATACCAAGCCATCGGTATCAGGTTACCACCGTCCGCACACCCCAACTCCAGCACCCGTGCGCTGGTTGGATCGGCGGTTTCCATCCCAAGCCAACGGCCAAGGACGGACAGAGAGGCAGGATGGGTATCCGCAAGCGGTGTGCTGTCGTAAGGGATGCTATCGTAGCGTTCGATGGTGCACTCCTAGCGGGCAACAGGGCGGGCAACAGGGCGGGCAACAGGTGCGTCGAAGGATTTCGTGAGGCGCAGACCAGCGGCACCATCCTGGTAGTAGTTGGGAATGCGCCGCACGATACGGTAGCCCACGCGCTGATAAAGGGCAAGGGCACCCAGGTTATCCTCTCGAACTTCTAGTACCATGCCGCTTTTGTTGCGGGCGTGCGCGGCAGTTTCGGTCGCCGCAAGCAGGGTGCGTCCAATGCCCAAACGGGTGGACTCAGGGGCTACGACCAGCGAGTACAGACGTGCCGCACTGACCCCTTGACGGTAGAGTACCACGGCATCGCCGGCCAGCAGACCCTGTGGCCCGTCCACCACGAATACCTCTGCATGGGCACGCTGCAAAAGGTACAGAAAATTGCGTCGGTTCAGACGATCAGTAGAAAATTGATTTTCCAAACGCAGCAACGCAGAGAGATCGTCGCGTCGCGCAGACCGCACCCGATGCTGTTCGATCGTGTGGGTGTCGATCGTCTGGGGTTCAATCGTCGTTTGGTTTGGATCGAGTGGCATTGTCTCGCGCCCCGTGCTTGTTCAGGGGGTCGTTCAGGGCTGGTGTGGGTTCGGTGGGGGTGGCCAAATCCGTGGTACATGCACGGACGTAATTCGCCATTTGTGCGGCGGGGACTTCGTCCTCGTGTGCCCACTGGCGGCACTTGGCCTCGTCGCTTGCATTGTGCACGAGTGCAACCGCAAGCAAGAATGCCAATCGTCGCTGTCCTACCTGTGTCAGGCCAGCCCACACCACGATCAAGAACAAGAACAACGCCATGCCCAGCGGCCATCGATAAAGCGGAACAGGAATCAGGACGTTGCGAGTAGCCGCTTCGGTTTTCTCCAAGGCGTCAATGTCTCGATAAATGCGTTCCAGGCCCTGCGTATCTGTGGCGCGGAAATAGGCACCCCCTGTCATGGCGGCAATTTTAGTGAGCATCTCATCGTTGATCGAAAAATCATCGTGGTATTCGATGTGTCCATCGGCTTCTGGATAGGGCACTTTTCCTTTGGTACCGACCCCAATGGTATAAATACGCACGTTGTATTTTTCTGCAAGCGCCGTGGCTTCTAGGGGATCCATGCCGCTGTTGCTTTCACCATCCGTCACCAACACCAGTATCCGTGCGCCCTCAGGACGATCTTTGAGTTTTTTGACCGAAAGCGCGATGGCATCCCCAATGGCCGTGGCATCGCCTGCGAGACCGGGTTCTACGTACTGTAAAATCTGCTCTAACGCATTGGTATCTAAGGTGAGGGGTGCCTGCATCATGGCCTGATCCCCAAACAGCACCAAGCCGATCCGATCGCCATGGCGATGTTCCACAAAGTGCCCCGCGACCCCCTTGACCACCCCCATCCTGCTTACCTGTTCGCCATTGAGGGTAAAGTCTAACGCCTTCATGGAGCCAGAGGTATCAATGGCCAGCATGACATCATGACCACGACTGTTGGCTTCTGTCTGTTCTTCAAGCAGGCGCGGGGCCATGAGTGCAAACACCAGCAAGACCCACATGCCGGTCAGCAAAACGAGGGGCAACCATCCCCCAGCCGGTACGCCAGGGGCCACAGGAGAAAAACCGCTCCGGAGGTTTTCCAGCGAAGAGTGCAGCAGTACGGGTCGTCCTGCGTCCTCTGGACGGATCAAACGCTCCCTGCCAGAAAAGAAACGCCATACCACCCACGGTAGGGGCAACAAAAGGGCAAACAAAGGCCACTGGAAATCAAACATGGAAGTAACGTACCCGCTGAAGGGTGATCCATTCCATGGCCGATTTTCCTGTTTTCTGCACCCAGTTTTTCGAGGATGTTGTCCACGATTCTTGGGGTTCTAGCCACGGTAGGATGGCTTCTACCAGGGCACGCAATTCGTCGGGTGTGGTGCCTGTGGCGTAGGCTTGGTCGCGTGGGGGGGCATAGGGCAGTGCCAGGAGGATGCGCCCTCTTTCTAACCACGGAAAGCCTGCGGGATCGTGTTCGGTGAGCCAACGTAGCCATGCCTCTCCGATGAGGCCCGCACAAGCGGTGCGTCCGTGGCGCACCATGGCAATGCGCCGCAGCAATTCGGCGGTCGTAGCGGCCACCTCTTTGGCACACGCCTGGTGAATCCTGAGACCCAGTTCGTGCAGCTCGTGTCGTGCGGCGTTTCGCCAGTCACGGCGTAACACGGCCATCCAGACGGCAATCACACCTCCAATCAAAAGCAGCGCAACCAGCACAGCGATCACCACCCACCAGCCAGGTGCCAACGGCCACCAGGGAACAGCATCCAGACACCGAATGTCGCGCAGCGATTCAAGAGTTGCCGTAAGCGTTGCGTTCATCGCCCCACCATGTGTTGGGCGCGTAGGCGCAGACCACTTTGTAGTGCATCGCGCACGTTGTCCTCGGTGGCGATGGGGATTACCGCGATACCCAGCCGTGTGGCCACGGCCACCCAGTGTGCGCGGGCCTGTTCCCAACGTGCACGGTACAATGCACGACCTTCGGCGCTGTCGGTGTCTACCTCAAGGCGTCGACCGTCAGGCGTTCCGAAGAGCACACGCCCCATCGGGGGGATATCGCGATCAGCCGGATCGTCTATGGGGAGTAAGACCACCTCTCGACGCTGGCGCAACTGACCGAGAGGACGCTCCCATTCGGTGGGGTCGCGGTTCAGATCCGCGATGAGGAACACCAAGGCACCCGTTGGGACACTGCGGTTAAGGATGGCAAGAACATCCGAGAATGGATCGGTGCGGTGACGACCCAGATGTACAGGCTCCGTCAGAACGCGCAGCATCTGCCACAAAGAGCGGCGTGCCCGCGTGGGACGAAAACTCTGTACCCCCATCACAGGATCGCCGTAGAGCAGTGCCCCGACTCGGTCTTGGTTGTTGTTGGCAGACCAGCCGAGCAGTGCCGCGACCCGTGCCGCCTGTACGGACTTAAAGGTTCCACGGGTACCAAAGGCCATCCGATCACCGATCTCTACGCACAGAAAAACACTGCGCTCGCGTTCTTCACGGAAGACTTTGAGGTGAGGTACGCCTGTTCGCGCTGTGACCCGCCAATCCATATTGCGGATCTCGTCCCCTTCTTGGTATTCGCGGACTTCCTCAAAGTCCATGCCATGCCCTCGGAAGACCGAGGCGTAGAGGCCGCATAGCGCCGAGTTGACCAGGTGATGAGAGGCCATCCCCACCGTGCGGGCCTGGTGGCGCAATTCAAGCAGGTCGGTCAGTTGGGGACGCAGGGACAAGTGCTGAACCTCTGGGGGTACACCGCCCAAGCATACAGCAAAGCGTTCTTGGCTGGATAGGCCGTCACACTAGCGCAACGCTAGAGTACACCAGACATCAAGCCGAGGGCGACCGCACCCAGCAGCACCGACACAATCCTTTGGATGGCCTGCATGGTCACTTTTTTGATCATTCTTGATCCGCCATACGCGCGAGGAGCACATGGAGCGAAGCGTAGTGCGACGAGCCCCGCGTAGCCGTGAGGGCCGTACGTTTTGTCGATGTCCGCAGCCGTATCGCGGGCTGAGACAAAACGTAAGGCAACCGAGCACGGCGTAAAGCCATTTGTGG
>CAIJYR010000113.1 GCA_903824965.1 uncultured Thiotrichales bacterium | reverse complement strand
TCGATACCATGCGCAAACAGGGCGTTAATCCCTTCCAGGTACTGGTTCAGACTTTCCAGGGGGTCGTGCCTCAACCTCGCCTCAGTTGATGAACTAACATCTCCGGAGCGTCCCAACAACACCCTCCTGAGCAGTTACAAATACTGATGCCAGAGATACTCCATATCCGCGACATTACCATTGAAGTAGTGCTGAAAAACATCAAGCACATCCACTTGACCGTTCATCCACCCCAAGGGAAGGTGCGTGTTACAGCCCCAAGGCGGATGCAGTTGGAGACCATTCGGCTCTTCGCACTCTCCAAGCTCCAGTGGATCCGCAAGAAACAAGAAGCCATGCGGTTACAGGATCGTGAAACCATACGCGAGTATCTCAACCGTGAAAGTCACTGTGTCTGGGGCAAAAGATATCTATTGCGGGTGGTGGAACGAGATGCCCCCGCAACGGTTGCGTTGGGGCATAGTGAGTTATTGCTTCATGTGAGGGCTGGCACTGACCAGTCCCATCACAGGGAGTTGCTTGCCTCCTGGTATCGGGATCAGTTGCGTGTAGCGGTTGAACCACTCATCAAGCAATGGTCGGGTGTTCTTGGCGTCAGTGTAAAGCGATTGTTCGTCCAGCAGATGAAAACCAAGTGGGGGAGTTGTAACCCAAGGGCAAGAACCATCCGCCTGAATACAGAACTCGCAAAAAAACCACCCGAGTACCTAGAATATGTGTTGCTTCACGAACTGGTTCACCTGATTGAACCATCACATAACGATCGTTTCTACAGCATCCTAGCACGACATCTCCCTCAGTGGTCGTCTCTCCGTGACCAACTGAATCGAACCCCCCTCGTGCACTGGGAAAATTGATTTAAAAAAGTCTTGCACATCGAGTACAATCCTTTGCTAAGCTTGGCTGTATTCAGTGTGCTGCACAGTGTGGAGTTTTGCTCATGGATCCTTTTGTGTATCAAGACGGGCAGTTGTACTGCGAAGCCGTGCCACTCCCTCGCATTGCGACCGAGTTTGGAACCCCCTGCTACGTGTACTCTCGTGCGGCCATTGAGCAACACTGGCGTGCGTTCGCGCGTCCACTGGCTGCCCACGATCATTTGCTATGCTATGCCGTCAAAGCCAATGCTAACCTGGCCATTTTGAACCTTTTGGCGCGCTTGGGATCCGGTTTTGACATCGTCTCCGTGGGCGAATTAGAACGGGTACTCGTGGCAGGGGGCGATCCACACAAAGTAGTCTTTTCCGGTGTGGGCAAACGGGTGGACGAAATGCGCCGCGCATTGTCGGTGGGCATCTGTTGCTTTAACGTAGAATCCTTGCCCGAACTGGAACGTCTGAACCAAGTGGCTGGTGAGATGGGGTGTCGTGCGCCCGTAGCCCTGCGGGTGAACCCTGACGTTGATGCAGGTACCCATCCCTACATTGCCACAGGACTCAAAGAAAGCAAGTTCGGCATCCCCCTGGAAGAGGCCGAAGCCCTCTACCAGCGTGGATCCACATGGCCCCACCTGCACTGGCTAGGACTCGATTGCCACATTGGTTCCCAATTGACGAGCCTCGCGCCTTTCACGGATGCGCTCGATCGGATGTTGGCCTTACTGGATCGTTTGCAAGCCAAAGGTCTTTCGATTGCCCACCTGGACATGGGTGGTGGTCTTGGGGTTTGTTATCGCAACGAGGCACCGCCAAGCCCCGATGCCTATGTCAGCTCACTCCTCCAGGCACTGCGGGGTAGGCCACTCACCTTGATCCTAGAGCCGGGACGGGCCATTGTCGGCGATGCTGGGGTCTTGCTCACCCGCGTTGAGTACCTCAAACAGACACCGCACCGACATTTTGCCATCGTAGACGCCGCCATGAACGATCTGGTGCGTCCTGCCCTCTACCGCGCCTGGCAGGACATCGTACCCCTGGTACGGCACACCCACCTACCCACCACGCGCTACGACATTGTTGGCCCTGTGTGTGAGTCTGGGGACTTCTTGGGCCAGGATCGTGAACTGGCGCTGGTCGCGGGCGATTGTCTGGCAGTTCGGACGGCGGGTGCCTATGGATTTTCGATGGCCTCTCAGTACAATACACGCCCACGCGCTGCTGAAATCTTGGTGGACAACACAGACGTCCACTGTATCAGGCGGCGCGAGACGGTGGCGGATCTCTATGCGGGGGAACAGATACTCGCCTAGCTATGGCTCGGCGTGTGGTTCTGGCTGTTGACTTTTTGGTACTCGAAGGATATGGTGGCCCCCCCATACTGTATCTATCCCCTGTTTTTTTGGGCCTCTGTTTTTCTGGATGGTTGCATTTCTCGTTTGGAGGTATTTGGTATGTCCATGGTCTGTCAGGTGACAGGCAAACGCCCGATGACAGGACACAATGTGTCCCACGCGAACAACAAAACTCATCGTCGTTTCTTGCCCAATCTTCATGTCCATCGCTTCTGGGTTGCGGCCGAGAATCGTTTTGTGCGTTTGCGCGTCTCTTGCAATGGCATTCGCATCATTGACAAATTTGGCATCGAAAAGGTTCTCTCGGACATTCGTGCCCGTGGCGAGCGCGTCTAAGACCCCCCGGAGATACATTCGTGCGTGACAAGATCAAACTGGTGTCGTCGGCAGGTACTGGACATTTTTATACCACCAACAAGAACAAAAAGACGACCACCGAGAAACTACAGTTCAAAAAGTACGATCCTGTGGTTCGTAAGCACGTGCTCTACAAGGAATCCAAAATCAAGTAGCACTGTGGGTGCAGCGTGATCCACAAGGTCTGGGGGGGGCTGATACCGATCCTGGCCTTGTTGCTGGCATCCTGTGCTGTTGATCCTTCCTATCCGTTGCTGGCTTCTCGCTTTCCCCTTCCTCCTGCAGGAACCGATGTTGTTGGCGGTCTTGCGGTCGTGCGTGCCCATGCCCGGGATCTCCTGGCAGACGTGGCACGCCACTTTGACCTGGGTCACGACGAAATTCTGGATGCCAATCCAACAGTCAATCCCAGCTTGCCTGGAGAGGGTGCACGCATTCTGCTGCCCACGCAGCACATCCTACCCCCAGGACAGCGCCAAGGCATTGTGGTCAACCTGGCGTCCCTGCGTCTGTATTACTATCCAGCCGATGGCCGGACGGTCATCACCCACCCGGTGGGGATTGGTCGGGGCAGTTGGGCAACGCCTGAGGGCAGTGCTTGGATCGTTGGCAAGGACATTGACCCTGTGTGGCATGTCCCTGTCTCGATTCGCATCGAGTCTGCGCGTCTTGGCGCTGCCTTGCCTGCGAGTGTTTCGGCAGGCCCGGACAACCCCTTGGGTCAATATGCCCTGCGCTTGAACCTTCCTGGGTATCTTATCCACGGCACCAACCGACCCTATGGGGTGGGGATGCGGGTCAGCCATGGGTGTGTCAACCTCTATCCAGAAGACATTTCTGCATTGTTTCCAGAAGTGCCGATCAAAACGCGGGTGCTCATCCTCAATCGACCCGTGTTGGTGGGACGCATTGCGGGCCGTCCGTACCTAGAAGTCCACTCCTCCGAAGAAGCGGCAACCGTGGCCCAGGTACGTCAGGCCGCCCAAGAAGCAGGCATCGATCCTGTCGAGGTGGATTGGGACATTGCATCGCACGTTGCACAAGCCGCCATCGGGGTCCCTTTGCCTATTTACCGCAACGCACCCACCCACGAAAGCGCATTGGCAGCGGTTCCGGTGGTGGAGTGGTCTGTTCGGTAACAATGCTAGCCGGAGGTTCTGACTGTGAGCGCAGCCCCCCTCAGCGAGGGGGTAGAACTGTCTTTATTTCATAGGAGGGATTTTTTGTTCAGCAAATTTCTGCACTGCTTTTGGCGCAAAGGCACTGATCAGAAAACCAAAAGTAATAAAAACCCCATTATTTGCTGTTCCGTTTGCCATGCTTGAATCTTTCAAGCATACTGTTAATAGACCAAACATAATGGCTGCCAACAATGATATAAAACACATGAGCCGCATAGAGGAATACGTTCCATTGTCTTCCTGAAAGAAGCCTGAATCTTGTTGATCTTTTTGACCTGATGTACCTGCTGCGTCCGCCATGATTCCTCCTCTTAGATGTTTGGGTCTTAAGCCTAACAGCCACAATCTGGTGATTCTCGTCTAACAAAACCTACCAAGGATACCGCCGACGTTTGAGGAGAAGGATAGCGTATGAAGCTATCCTTCGTGGTCGAGTGGCCTAACCCTCAGATCCCGTACCGTTGCTTCCACAACTTAAGTTGTGCGGCGCGGTCTTGGTAGCCAATGACATCGTCCTCATCATCGACAAGATGGCCCACATTAATGAGAGCGGAGACAGCCAACAAATCGTCATGCTCGCAGTAGGTAAGCATCTCTTCGTCAGCTTTGTAATTCACGAACTCAGCCACGGCACACTCTAATGCGTGCGAGGGGTCGTTTATCAGTTGGGGAGAGTTAAGCAGATCTAGATGCGTAAGTTCAGCAAGTTTCGCATAGCCTGCTTTTCCGGTAGTCTGAATAAGACCCCGTCCCCGGTAATTGTATCCGTCCTCCGCTGGTGCAGGAGCATTGCCCATACGCCCTCCGTAGGCAAGTTCTCCAATCATCTTCTGGTTGGCAGGGTGATCTGCAGTACGGCCGTATGCCATGGCCTGAGCAGGGAGAAAATGTTTAGGCCACTGTTTTAGGAGAACAGCTGGTGTGTAGTTTAGGGATTCGGTCATCTCGCTTCCCTCGCCGCATTCGTGGCTGATTTGAGCCATTAGGTGGACGATGTGGATGTCCTGCGTAACCCCATATGTCCTGAATACTATGTTCTGACTTCCTATGATGCCATTGACGAGGGCAAGGACGTGCGGGTCGGTAACAAGCCAGCCAGTAGATTGGAAATCTGATAGAGTGAGCAACCTCATAGATAATCTCCCTCATGATGGTGTAACAACAATTGACCGCCTACTCTCCTCACAAGTTTCCATGCACATCTATTGTGTGTCAATAAGTAATTTCCCTACATTTGATAACATCCTTCTCTTTGTGTGGAGAATTGCCTTAGGGAATGCAGAGGCAGTACATCACTGGAGTTCGTAGAGCAGCATGAGATCTGGTTGGATGAAGCGTTGAGCGAGTACGCGCCTAGCAGATTTGGCCGAAGTGTTGTGTGATGTGCCTCTTGCTCACCAAGTACCGTACTTCGGTCATCACGCCCGGCAACGTTCAACATCGTTTATCAGACGAGGAGCACATGGAGCGAAGCGTAGTGCGACGAGCCCCGCGTAGCCGTGAGGGCCGTACGTTTTGTCGATGTCCGCAGCCGTATCGCGGGCTGAGACAAAACGTAAGGCAACCGAGCACGGCGTAAAGCCATTT
>CAIJYR010000112.1 GCA_903824965.1 uncultured Thiotrichales bacterium | reverse complement strand
GGGCCAGAAGTCCGAAGACCAGAAGCAGAGCCAGAGCCAGAAGTCCGAAGACCAGAAGCAGAGCCAGGGCCAGAAGTCCGAAGACCAGAAGCAGAGCCAGGGCCAGAAGTCCGAAGACCAGAAGCAGAGTCAGGGCCAGAAGTCCGAAGACCAGAAACAGAGCCAGGGCCAGAAGTCCGAAGACCAGAAGCAGGGTCAGGGGCAGCCATCGAAAGATCCGCGTGGCCAGGACGCGAAGGGAACAGGTGCCAGCGACCAAGAGGGGGCGGATACGCAACGTGAGCACACCGTAGGTGCTGGTGGCGCACTTGGCCATGATCAAGGCAGGGGCAACCCACAGAAACCAGAAAAGCCGATTGGAGAAGGGTCATTACAACCTCCATTCCCCTCCAAGGCCGATGATCAACCCAATCCAGGATCCGCACTAGGGGAACGCCCGATGGACACGCGTGCTACTGAAGGAGTAACACAGTTGGATCGACTCACACAGGGGACGCTTCCGGATCAAAGCCCTCCGAACTCCAATGAACCCGCGCTGGCTAGGCTGGATCAGACCTCCCACCGCGCAGGTTCTGGGGTTTCTGATGCGCTTGCCAAAGAATGGATGGAGAGGGCAGAAGCCAATCCGGTGCAAATCCTGCGTCGTCAATTTGAAGTCGAAGAACGACGTGCGTTAGAGCAGAATACTGGCCGTCTTGTGGAGACCCGTCCATGGTAAACATCGCCCTTCTATCAAGCCTTTCCCGAATATACCCTAGGGCACTGCCTATGCTTGTGGCGGGATTGATAGGGGTGCCTTCCGCCGCTGCTGCGGCGTCGCCCCAGATCCGCGCCGAAGCGATGGTATCCAGCACAATCCCCTATGCCCAACAGACCATTGTGTATACGGTACGGATTCTGAGTGCGACCAATGTGCTCGAATTCAGTCCGGATCCACCCACCATTCCAGGGGCAGCCTTAGAACTGTTAGAAGAGAAACCCCGTACCTATCTCAGTCCTGTGGGCAATGGCCAGGGAGTGGTCAACGAATACCGTTATGCGCTAACGCCTTTGGTCGCCGGGCGGATTGAGATTCCCGCGACACACCTTTCCGGCAAAGCGGAGTCAGCGGTTCAATACCCGGGATCCTTGCCGCATGGAGTTGCTTTCCAGGTGCAGACGCAACGACTCAGCCTTCGTTCACGCATGGTGCCACCCAGCGCCGCCCAGCCTTGGCTACCCCTGCAGGCGTTGGAACTCTTGAGCGAGGGAAAAATTGAACGTGCTCGACTCGGAGAACCATTTACCCTTTCGCTGTGGTTGCGGGCCATCGGTGTACGTGGTCAACGTTTGCCGAGCCTTGCCGAACGGCTCCAGGGAGCAGGGTTTCGGATGTATCAAGAAAAAGCAGTCGAGTATTGGCAAGATGCAAGCGCCGACGGCAATGCAGCCCGTGGCCAGCGTCACGAAACCCTCACAGTCATTCCGCTCAAGACAGGGGCCTTACAACTGCCCACAGTACGCATTCCGTGGTGGGATACCACGAAGGATCAGCAAGCGACCTTTGAATGGCAGTTTCCAGAAATCGCTGTGGTAGGGACGACAGACACGGATCCACCCGTCTCGGATCGCGCCACAGGATGGTGGCTGATCGTACTCATCACGGCCATGTCTTTGGGAGTGGGTTGGTGGAGGGGGGGGGGTCTACCCACGAAGACCCCTCTGGAAGTAGTTCGGCGCGTTCTGACTGGCTGGCAGCGGATGAGGGCAGAACTCCTCCCTCTCATGACCTGGCTGACAGCACAGGCCCAAGCCATCGTTCAGGGTGCTTCCGTGCGTCTGCGGGGGTCTTTGGGCGATCGCCTGAAAAAACCCTTTGGAGCACTGGCGCTCCCTGCCTTGTGGACGAAGACCGAACGATGGCTGGTACGCATCCTGCCCCGAACATTCTATGTGTGGCGATTGTTGCATGTTGTCAAAGCAACCGATCAGTTTGAATCCATTGCCGATGCATTAAGAACCTATGGAGCTGCGGCGCTGTCCCTCCCACACAACAGCCCTTTGAGTGTGATCGCGGAGGCCATGATCGCCAACCATCCAACACTGGATCAACCTTCTGTGATGAGGCTCTTCCGACAAATGGATGCAGCCCTCTACGGGAACTCGAACCCACCCTTGCCCGAAGGATCTTCGGACACTGTGGACATTGGACGTTGGAAGCAACATTTCGGGGAGGTCATGCGTCCTTTGCGCCGTTATTCGGGATCTGTTTCGAGCAAGAGGACGCAGGGCGGTTTACCGCCCCTCAATCCTATCTCGGTCGCAAAGAAACAAGAGAGCGGAGAAGTCTAGGAGAAGCCTAGCAGGGGCGGAGATACCTCCGCTGTTCAGACCTCTCCGAGGCAAGTCGGAGAGGGCGGGGGTGTGTGAACCGGTATCTAGCCCCAATCGGAACCACCACCGCTGTCTCCCCCGGAGTCTCCCCAACCGGAATCAGCACTACTCTCTCCCGTAGACTCTCCCCATGCAGAGCTTTGAGCGTCGTCAGCGATGAAGCTGTTGTTGTCGTTGTTGCTCGCCGTTTGATCGGGTGTGGGAGCGGGACTGCTGTTGCTGGTGTTCAGATTGCCGGTACTGCTTGGGCCATTCATGAAATTCTTGACCCCTTCGAACAGAAGTGCACCACCCGCCACCCCAGCCACCGTCGCCGCTGCTGTCCCGAGAAATCCCATGCCACCGCCCCCCCTTGCCGGAGGCGCAAAAGAAGACGGCCCAGCCGATGGCACACTGCCCCAGCCAGAGTGGGTGGGAGGCGGTGGAGGAGAGGCAACGGGCGCATCACTCCAACCTCTCCGTTGTCCGCTCTGTCCCCCCCCCAGAATCCCGCCCAAGAACCCACCCCCTCTGGATGGCGTGGCTGCGGCACGTTCTGCTTCTAGGGTTTGGATACGCTGTTCCATTTCCTGGATACGCTGTTCTGCTTGCTGTAGGCCAATTTCATGCACCAGTGCTTGTTGTACCAACAGGTAGGCAGCATCGGGTCGACGCACCGCACGGCGAATCATGGCATCTGCCTCTGGATCCGGCGTTTGTGGGGGTAGGCGTGTGAAGCGGTCGAGGAAGTTCGTGAGCAATTCGCGTTCTTGAGGATGCACGGTATTTCTCCATAGTTCTGAAGGGGTGAATAGGCTCTTAGAAGTCTCTGAGGCGCACAGGTTCCCTGATCGTGATCGTACTTAACGAGAATCTTCTTGATCCTTGTGAAGATAGGTGAGATATGCATCCCGAAGTCGGAGCAAATGCCCACGGAGGTAGGGCGCACTCAATCGATTCCGATTAAAGAACACGCGATCCAAATTATGCGGGAGCGTGACATCGTTGCCAACGTACCCTAAATAGGTGTAATTGGCGTTGCCTTCTGATGTCTTGATCACGGTCGCTTGTGCGTAGCTCCAATCTTCAGTGGGGCGTACTTGCAGCAGCCCAGGTTTCATGTCTCTGCGTGGGCCAAGTGGAAACGCGATCGACAACCCAACCATATGAACATGTTCTGGCGGGAAATTCGGTGCATTATCAATGGTTCTAGAATTGATGTAGTACACGGATAGTGCTGTATCGCCAAAGAAACGCTGCAACTGCACGCTATAACCCGTGTCATTTTCAATGAATTTCCCACCCGTTACCCGTAGAGAGAGATCGAGTGGACGGAAATAGTATTGGTACACACCCAAATACTCGTCGTGCTTTTTGAACAAAGCACCGGGTCGTCTGTCCGTTGCCTTGGCTTGTTTCAGGGAAAATTGGTGCGTGCCATCTCCAGGCGTCCAAGCGATTTCGTTGATCGTGCCATAGCCCTGTCGCTGGATCATGCCTGCACTCAGATGCGCCATCACTGTAGGTGTGACTGCGAAGGATTGAATGAGCATCGCTCGGTCAAATTGTACGCCCGTTCGCTGCCCACGAAACGGTTCGCCGTCATTAAAGTGTTTGCTCCAAGTCAGAGGGACGAGCCAACCTGTGTTGATCACACCACCGCGCCAAAGATTGACGAAGTAATCGAGTTGTGCGGAGAGGAGATAATCGAAGAGACCCACATCCGAGGCAACGGAGGTAGTTACTCCTGGGGAAATCATCAAGGAAGACGTCCAGCGGGAGGGATTGCCAGTGCCTGCAATGACGCGCATATCGTCATTGCTTCCGCCCGATCCCTCGACAATGAGCAGTTTTGCATTGAGTCTGCCATAGGTACTGGGATCGTGCAGGAAATCTCGGAATGCTTCCAAGGGGGCGGACATTTGCAAGATGGTGATGGTTTCTTTTTTGAGGACGAGACGCAAGGTATCAAAACCCTTGGGCACAGTATCGACCACCCTACCGATCACTACACCCAGCCCATCAAGCTCATTGGCGTGGTAGCGTTGATTTTCGTATTCCACGACGAGGATGCGATTGCCCTTTATGCCAATCCGCACGTTTTGGAAACCATCGCGCAGCAGTTGATCGAACAACGATTGCAGCAACGGCTCACGGGGAGAAACGGTCAGATCAGGGATGTGCGAACCTGCGCTGGCATCGCTAGCATCGGTGGTACCAAGGGTACCGATGGCATCCTTGTGGATGTTGCGGGGTGGAAGCGGAGCCTCTACGGGGTGCTTGGAGAGGTTTTTCTCGGAGGATATGTTTTGTGCAAGCGGGGTTTGTGCGATCGGCGGGGTTTGTGCGATCGGGGGTTGTCGCTTGTCCTCGTATCCCTCAGGCGTGATCGCTCTATGATCGTGATCGGGGGAGGGTGCAGAAGCGGTTTGCACGAGCGCATGCCTGTTTGCGTGTTGGCTCCCAAGGGGCATCTGGAGACCGATGCCGTATTCCATATGGCCTGGATGATAGTCCAGAGAGGTCTTGGCAGTGAGCTGTAGCTGCACAGGCCAGCCGAACACCGAGGGCTTAACAAGTCGCACGCCAACATTGTTTTCTCTTGTGTCATTCTCGGCAAGAAGGGTCATCCAATTGGTGGCTTTGAACTCGATCCCTCCGAAAGCACCGTTCAGCGATTGAGGGCCAGTCCCATATCCGACACTCATGCGGAACGATCGCCACGTTTCTGTGGCAACGACGTATCCTGTTTTGAAATACTGCGATCCCCCTCCAATGTCTTGAAAACCAACGGCGACATCGGGAAGAATTTTTACTTTCAGGTTGGCAGACAAATCGCGTGGATTGCCCGCCTTTCCATCGGTCACGCGACCAACAATTTCTGCAAAAGGAAAAAGGCCAACAGAAAACAGATAAGTATCTTCCCGTGGCAGTGCACGCAACGGGTACTCTTTCTGGGTGGAGTAGAGTACAGAGGCTGCGTTGTCACCCACCACCTCGGCATTCGGCGTATTCAAGAGACCAGTCAGTCCTTCCAGGTTCAGCGCATCGTAAAAATCTTCGGCAAAAGTAGTAGAGGAGACTGACCCAATCGCCATGCTCACGATCAGAAGAAATCTGAGAAAAGGCATCATCACCGGAAGCCCCAAAAAAAAGGGGCAGCAATGGCCACCCCGTGAAGGAAACCAGCGGAGCATGGACTCCGCTGGGTTGATCAGTGTGATGACAACTAGAACACAGTACCACCACCACTGGTGCCACCGGAGCCTGTACCACCCGTGCCACCTGTGCCACCCGTACCACCCGTGCCACCCGTTGAACCTGTGTTGGTAGCCGGATTAGAGATGGTGAGAGTGTAGGCGGACAGTGCAGCGTTGCCCGTGTTGCTGCTGGTGCCATCGCTCACGGCGATCACGATGCCTGCCAACTTCACAGGTGTGGTCGGGGTACCCGACAGCTCACCGCTGGCAGCATTGAAAGACAAACCGGCAGCAGAGATATCCGCAGGCGTGGTCATGGAAGCCGTCGGGTTAGCAGTGTCAGCAATCGTGAACTTCGTCACGACATCCGCTGGCTTGGTCGTCGTCGGAGTACCCGATTGCGAGGTATAGGTGACTGTCGGTTTGAAGCTATACCGAGTGCCGACTGTAGCTGTCGTCGTGGGCGTGCCGCTGATAGCGAGTGTATAAGCAGCAGGCGACACAACAACACTCACCCCAGGATCGCTCGTGATGGTCGTGACGGCGTTGTTGATGAGGGATCCCGCAGTACCAGCCGCACCGGTATAGGCTGAGACGATACCCGGATCAGAATTCACGATGGCTTCCGCAGAGCTTCCGGCGGGTGGCGTGTAGAGACCCGTGAGTCCACTGGAGGTTACTTGGGTGGACATCGCAGTGAGGGTCGTGTTCACCATGGTGTTGACGGAAGCGCGCACCTGCGCGGCGATTGTGCCATTTGTGTCACTGAGATGCACGAGGTTGGTGTTGCTGATGGACTGCAGCATGTTAGTCGTCACCACGCTCTGCATGAGCTGTGAAAGGCTCGTCGCCAATGCAGCGCCTGTCGTCGGAGCCGCCAGGAAGCCACCTGCATTGGCATTGGCTGCTTTGAACTGGGTGGCAATGCCCTTCAGAATGATACGCTGAATTTGTGCAGCAGCACCCACGGACAACGAAGTACCCTGGCCGGCGATGGTCTTCATCAGGATGGCTGTGGTGGCTTGGATACTATGGACGAGTGAGGCAATGGCAGGCGTGATGCTGGTCGAGAGATTGGATTGGTAGTTAAAGTTGGCACCGCCGAAACTCGCGATAATAGCAATCGCATCCGCAGGAACGGGTGACATCGCCACCATGGTCGTCAGAGGCGAGATTACGTTGCCCGCCGAGGCGTTTGCCGTCAAGTTTGCCGTCACGATGGGTGGATAGGTCATCATGGGCATGGCTGCCTGTCCCGTAGCCGAGTTTCCGGTGGTGGTGGCATTCACGCTGTAATCAGTACCGTCCACCGAGACGAGCTGGTAGCTGGCGACCGTAAGCGGCACAGAGACGCTAAAGGTTCCAGGCTTGACACCGGCCTTGCCACCGTGCCGGGTGGAATCGGCGGCACTGATCGCAACGAACGTTGGCGTTCCACAGGTGGCATCTACGCTCAAGTCACAATAGCCAATGATACCGAGTTCGATAGGACCCTGCATGGCAGTGCCGGAGATAGTGGCTGTCGTAGCAGCGGGGGTGAAGGTGACGGTGACGGTAGTAAGTCCCGCCACCACCGCAACCGGAAAGTGCGGCAAAGCAGGTCGAAAGGGTGATAACCCCTACACGATCGATCAATTTTCTAGAAGTGGCTTTCATAGGTCTCTACACCTGTTGCAAGGCAGTGTTGTAAGGGTTGCCGATGATAGAAACGGCACATCAAAATCATCGCGATTCTTTCAATGGGAGGCTAACCAGAACCTAGAACCGTGGAACCGCATGAGTAGCAGTATAGGCCTCTTGTGACCTAGAAGGAAGTGGTTTTACCAGGCACGAGAGAAAAATCACCTTAGGCTGTACCAAACAGATGTATTGCAAGTCAGCAGAATACGTTGAAAAAACTGTCTATGACACTGCACCCAGGAAACGCGGGTATGTGTGTGTGTTATGGCGTTGCCAAGCGGTTACGCAAGGCCGATAATGCTGGACGTACCGTGTGCCTTTGGGAGGCAGGATGCTTCGCATGGTGTGGGCGCGAAGAACGGTGTGACCGTTTTTCTAAAGCAGATCTGTCTGGAGAGCGTAGTGTGTTCAAGACAAAGCAGTCGCGGTGGGTTGGTTTGATCGCTGCGTTTGTTCTCTCTGGTTGCGCAGCCTATGCACCCCCCATCCAGGAGATGAGCGATGCCCGTCAGTCGATCCGTGCTGCGGTGGACGCAGGGGCGAGTCACTATTTTCCGACCCTCATGGATCGCGTGAATGTTCAAATTGCAGAAGCAGAGCGCCAATTGGCGGCGTCCGACTACCATGCTGCCGCACAGCAGGCCTTGGCTGCCAAGACAGAGGCCGTACGGATACGGGTCATGGCATTGGCCTTAGCCTCAACCATCGCACTGGTGGCAGAGGCGGATCCGTTGGCTGCCTCCCTGAAAGACACACAAGTCGTTCTGCGCCGTGCGCTGGAGGCTGCGTCACGAGGGGATGATGCGACTGCCATGGTGTTGGCGACGCAGGTGCAGGAGGAGGCTTCGGAGATGATCTACAACGGGCACAAGCATTGATCGCAGGACGGGAGCAGATCCAATGTGATGTACTAGAAGCAGCGCGATCCGCCATGCAGCGCCATGCAGGTCAGCGTGCGTACCGCCTACTCGCTCCTTACGCCACCCATTGAGGGCTGTGTGAAACTCCGATCCACGAACATCCTGGATAAGACTCTCTCCTACCTGCGACTTCCCTGGTGTTTTTTTTCCTTTTTATTGAGGAGTTTTCTGGAGGATCGCAGTCTAGAGGTAGCGTCTGAACTGTCCTATGTGACTCTGATTTCCCTGGTACCCCTGATGGCGGTGGCGCTTTCTGTCGCGGGTGCGTTTCCTGTTTTTGAATCAGTGCAACGCTTGGTGCAAGATTTTATCTTTGCCAATTTTGTTCCGACCTTTGGTGCAGTGGTACAACAATATCTACAGCAATTTGCGCACAATGCCTCGCGTTTGACTGCCTTTGGCATTCTGTCTTTAGTGGTCACGTCGCTCGTGACGATCTCCACCATTGATACGAGTTTTAATCGCATTTGGCGGGTACGGGTGAGGCGTCGTGCATTGGCGAATTTCACTGTTTACTGGGCAGTGCTTACGTTGGGGCCGATGCTCATCGGCGCGAGTCTTGTGTTGACCTCTCAGATTTTATCTATCCCTGGGCTGACGGCAGCCACGGAGTCTTTGCGGGGACACACCACGTTGCTCGGCATTATGCCTTTTTTTGCGACTACGCTGGCTTTGTTCATTCTATACATCGTGGTGCCGAATCGTTCGGTGGCTCTTTCCCACGCACTGATAGGGGCATTGGTCGCTGCGGCACTGTTTGAGGCAGCGAAACGAGGTTTTACATTTTATATTACGACAGTACCTACCTACGAGACCATTTTCGGAACCATGGCCATTATTCCTGTGTTCTTGATCTGGATCTATACTTCATGGTTGGTGGCACTGCTGGGTGCGGAGATTGCCCATGCCCTTTCTTCCTTTCCTGTTTGGTTACGAACAGGCCCATCGGCAGACGCAGAATTGTTGTGGGCTTTCCGTGTGTTGGGTCATTTGTGGGAGGCGCAACGCAGCGGTGATGCAATCGCACCGCATGTTTTGTTGGCCAGGGAACCTGGTTTGTCGGAAGACATGTTGCTGGATCTTATCACGACTTTTTCTACTGCAAAGCTCATCCAGCGCACGGCGGAGGGTACCTGGGTCTTGGTGCGAGACCTGAGCGAGGTAACTCTGCTCGATCTCTATCGGCTCTTGCCCCATTCTGTTCGAGAACTGGATACTGGCGTCCGTGACCCCTGGAACAAAACGCTCGCACAGGTCGTGGCCGCTGTCTACGATGAAGCACAGCGTGTCATGGATACGCCCCTCAAGCACCTCTATTTGGAGGGGTGGACAGTAGACAACGCCGTTGCAGTCTCTGCACATTCGCCTAAGGCATAAAATGACACACGCCCCCAACACTCCTGCCCTTACAAGGGACAATCCCGTTCCTATCCCTCCGTTTTGGGGCAGTCGCTGCCTCGAAAGCATCCCCTTGGGCACGGTAATCCCCTATATGAACCGTACCGCGCTCTACAAGTTTCAATGGGGTTTTAAGACGGCAGGGCGTTCGCCAGCGGACTATGCAGCATGGATTCGAAGCGAAGTGGATCCCATCCTAAACCGTCTGATACGGGAAAGCGATGCGCAGCATATTTTGCAATTGTCTGGGGTGTACGGTTATTTCCCGTGTCAATCCGAGGGAAACGATCTCATTGTCTACCAAGATCCGCTGAGCCGTAGTGAGCGATTGCGCTTTACTTTTCCACGCCAATCCAGTGCGCGGGGATTGTGTATTGCTGATTTCTTCCGATCCGTCTCAAGCGAGGAAATGGATGTGGTGGCTTTTCAACTTGTCACCATTGGACAGCGAGCCTCTGACTACGCACGCACCCTGTTTACCGAAGACCGTTATCAGGAGTACCTTTTTTGGCATGGATTCAATGTCGAAGGTGTAGAAGGGTTGGCAGAGTGGGTTCATAAGCGCATCCGTATCGAGTTAGGCTTTGGTCATGAGGATTCCAGAGAGATGCATGATCTGATCAAACAGCATTACCGTGGATCGCGTTATTCTTTTGGGTATCCCGCCTGCCCCAATTTGGCTGATCAGGATAAAATCTTAGCATTGTTGCAAGCCGAACGTATTGGCGTTGTCCTTGGAGAATCGGATCAACTCTGGCCGGAGGAGTCGACTTCTGCAATTGTTGTGCATCACCCAATGGCAAAATACTTCGGTGTGTGAATCCCATGTATCTTCTCTTTAAGATATTTATCGATATTCTATTGTTTCGATCCGGCCCGCAAGAACTACCGGCTTCTCCTTTCTTGCTCTACATGACTATGGTCTTGTATTTCGCAGTGGGGGTACTGGTTGCCTGGCTGAGCTTTCCATTCTGGTCTGCAGTGAGTGTCTCCTGCATGGATACCGCGCTTCTCATCTCCTTGATCTGGATCGCTCTGTGGATCAAAAAATTGGACTACCGAATGCTTCAAACCCTGACTGCAGCCCTAGGCACGCTTGGATTGATCACTCTCATCGTTTTCCCATTGGATGTGTTGTATGCCATCACGGACAACATGAGTCCAGAATCTGAAGATTCTGGTTCCTTACTATCCACACTTCTGTTTATCCTGATGGCTTGGAGCCTCACGGTCTTGGGCCATATTCTGCGGAATGCGCTAGAGATTAGGCCAGCACTGGCAGTCGGATTAAGCCTTCTGTACCTAACGTTTTCTTTTATTCTAACAGTGGTTTTGTTTACGGTTCCTGTATCCGAATGACATGCGGATAGCAGATACCACCAGAACACGCATGAGGACATCGCAATGACGTATTGTCTTTCCATTAATCTCAATAAAGGTCTTGTTTTTTGTTCTGATTCCCGCACCAATGCGGGAACGGACAATATAGGCTGTTATTCTAAGATGCATTCCTTTGTATGGGAAGTGGATCGCGTGTTGATTCTACTCTCTGCGGGGAATCTTGCCACCACGCAGGCAGTGGTCAAGAAAATGAACAGCGACACACGACAGGAATTGGTACCCAATTTACTCACTGTTCCAAACATGTTAGAGGCCAGTGACTACGTGGGGATGGTGAGTACCTCTATACAACGCAGCCAAGCGGTGCGAGACACAGCGCATACCAGTTTTGATGCGTCGTTCATTCTGGGGGGACAAATCGGAAACGCGCCACCCGAAACCTTATTTATTTATCCACAGGGAAATTATATTCATGAATCTGACGAGCATCCTTTTCTTCAGATTGGTGAAATAAAATACGGGAAACCCATACTTGATCGAGTCATCAAAAGGGATATTTCCCTAGAGAGGGCGGCACGGGTTGCGTTGGTCTCGATGAACTCAACCATACGTAGCAATGTGACTGTTGGCCCACCGATTGAATTACTGATTTACCAGAAAGACACGTTGACCCAGCCAATGAAAATGGTAATGAGCGAGGATGACCCTTTTTCGAGGGAAATTTCGGACGCATGGAGTAGAGGGTTGTTACAAGCATTAGAAATGTTGCCTCGTTTTTGGTGGGAAGAGCCAAACTCGCACCCCGATCGGTAATGGGGCGGCCAGCATTTTATCCACGCCAGCATTATCCACGCCAGCATTATCCACGAGGCTGTAAGGACGCCATGTCTATTCACGTTGCTTTGCGGCATACCACCCGCTACCAGTTTGATCGCCTTATCGCCTTGAGTCCACATGTGATCCGTCTACGTCCTGCTGTACATAGCCGGACGCCGATATTGGCGTATACAATGAAAGTCTCGCCAGAGAAACACTTTATCAACTGGCAACAAGACCCATTCGGCAACTGGCTGGCTCGGTTGGTCTTTCTGGAAAAGACGCGCACACTGGAAATAGATGTCGAAGTGATCGCCGATCTCACCGTGATCAACCCCTTTGACTTCTTCGTAGAAGACTATGCCCACCCTTGCTCTTTCCAGTATCCAGAACTGCTGAAAAAAGAACTTTCCCCATACCTAGAGAAAGAACCTCTCGGATCGCTCACAAAACGCTTTGTCGCAGACATCGAACGCACCCAAGAACATACGGTGGACTTTCTGGTGGGCCTCAATCGGCGGGTACACCAACAGGTGGGCTATACCATTCGCTTAGAGCCGGGTGTCCAGACCTGTGAAGAGACCCTGTCCAAGGGTTCTGGTTCTTGCCGTGATGCAGCCTGGCTCTTGGTGCAGGTGTTGCGGCATACGGGTCTGGCAGCGCGGTTTGTGTCCGGTTATCTGGTGCAATTGACGGCAGATGAAAAATCGCTGGATGGCCCCTCAGGAACCACTCAAGATTTTACTGACCTCCATGCCTGGACAGAGGTGTATATTCCGGGGGCTGGCTGGGTGGGTCTCGATCCAACCTCGGGACTTCTCGCGGGCGAAGGACATATTCCTCTCGCGTGTACTCCCCATCCCTCCAGTGCTGCGCCCATTGAAGGCTGCACCGATCCTTGTCAGGTGGATTTCCATTATCGCAACACCGTGACACGTTTTAAAGAAACGCCCCGCGTCACCAAGCCCTATGGGGACGAAGCCTGGTCTTCTATTCATGCACTTGGTCGACTGGTGGATGAGCGATTGGTCGCCATGGATGTACGCTTGACCCAAGGGGGCGAACCGACTTTTGTTTCTATTGATGAAATGAATGCCGAAGAATGGACAACGGCAGCCTTGGGCAAACACAAACGCGATTTGGCAGAGGCTTTCGTTCGACGTCTTAAAAAGCATTTTTCACCCCAAGGGTTGTTGCACACGGCACAGGGCAAATGGTATCCAGGAGAACCGTTGCCGCGTTGGGCATTGGGACTGTATTGGCGCAAGGATGGCATCCCCGTTTGGCGAGAGGCACAGTGGCTTGCAGAGGCTGGGCGTGATTATGGCCACCGTCTTGCGGATGCAAAAAGTTTTCTGGATCACCTGGCACGCTGTTTTGCGCTTCCGGTTGCGTGCATTGCACCCGCCTACGAAGATGCACTGGCGCACTTGTTGCAAGAAGCAGAGGTACCCGTCAACGTTGATCTGGGGGATGTCGATCTCAACGATGCCTCTGGTCGTCGAACACTCGCCGACAAACTTTCACGCGGTCTTGAGGAGCCTGTTGGATATTGCTTGCCGCTTGCGTGGGAAGAATTGTCGAAGCACTGGAGGACTTCTTCTTGGGCGATGCGACGTACTCGGCTGTATTTGGTGCCTGGCGATTCACCGATGGGGCTTCGATTGCCCCTTTCGTCCCTCCCTTGGGTAGAGGAAGAGGAACCCGAAATCGAGCCTGATCCTTTTGAACCAACCCCACCGCTGGCCGATTTTCATGGGGAGGTTGCGAATCGTTACAGTGCTTTTAAGGCAGTGAAAGATCAACACCCTGAGGTGCATACCCAATCGGTGGATGATCACCCACGCACGCCGATCGAGGTGCCACATACAGCCATTTGTGTCGAAGTCCGCAAGGGGTGTCTGCATGTTTTTCTTCCCCCCTTATTACGCCTTGAACCTGCCTTAGAATTGATTGCAGCGGTGGAGCAGACGGCAGCGGCACTTTCTCTGCCTGTGGTCGTAGAAGGCTATGCACCCCCGAACGACGTGCGCCTAGAAAAACTGTTGGTCACACCCGATCCTGGGGTCATTGAAGTCAATATTCATCCAAGTCGTACCTGGGATGATCTGGTAGCCAATACCGTGACGTTATACGAAGAGGCGCGACTGTCGCGGCTCGGCACAGAAAAGTTCATGCTCGACGGTCGCCATACGGGAACAGGTGGAGGCCATCATGTGACCCTGGGCGGCATCACCCCCGCAGACAGTCCTTTTCTACGCAGACCCGATTTGTTACGCAGTCTGATTACTTACTGGCAACACCATCCCAGCTTGTCCTATTTTTTCTCTGGGCTGTTTGTTGGGCCTACCAGTCAGGCACCACGTGTGGACGAGGGGCGGCCAGACAGTCTCTATGAATTGGAGATTGCTTTCAGCCAGGTACCCCCAGCCGATCAACAGCAGCCTTGGATTGTGGATCGTCTGTTCCGTCATCTGCTGACGGATCTCACAGGCAATACCCACCGTGCTGAGTTTTGTATCGATAAGTTATATTCTCCTGATACAGCCTCTGGACGACAGGGATTGGTCGAGTTCCGCGCCTTTGAAATGCCCCCCCATGCACAAATGGCGGCGACCCAGCTTTTGCTTTTGCGTGCGTTGGTTGCCCGTTGTTGGGCAGAACCCTATACACACCCCTTGGTGCGGTGGGGGACGGCTTTGCACGACCAATGGATGTTGCCCCATTACCTCTGGCAGGATCTCAAGACTGTAGTGGAGGATCTTAACAGCGCGGGGTATCCTTTCCAGATAGACTGGTTCGCGCCTTTCTTAGAGTTTCGGTTTCCACGGCTGGGTCGTTTAGAATCGGGTGGACTTGCTTTAGAATTGCGTGCAGCGATTGAGCCTTGGTTGGTCTTAGGGGAAGAGACAACGCGACAGGGCACGGCCCGTTTTGTGGATTCTTCTGTGGAACGCCTTCAGGTGCATCTGAGTGGATTGACCGAGGGCCGTTATGCCTTGGCGTGCAATGGTCGCCGTGTGCCTTTGCGAGGCACGGGTGTCCATGGTGAGTTTGTCGCGGGTATTCGTTACCGTGCTTGGCAACCACCCTCGGCCTTGCATCCCACCATTGGTATTCATGCGCCTTTGGTTTTTGATCTCCTGGATCTCTGGAATGGGCGTTCGATTGCGGGGTGTACTTACCAGGTTGTGCATCCTGGGGGGCGCAGTTACGATACCTTTCCGGTCAATGCCAACGAAGCGGAGGCGCGTCGGTACAACCGTTTTTCCACCTCAGGACACCAGCCGGGTAGTTTTACGCCACCGCCTTGGGTGGAGCGATTGACACGGTTTCTGGCCAAAGATGCACCACTCGGCCCTATGGCTCCCCCCGTGGAAGAGCCGATCGGGGAATATCCGCACACCCTCGATCTACGCCGACCCATGTGAACGTTTTTGGAGTAAATCCCTTCCCCGTGAGCGGGAGAGGGGCTGGGGGAGGGGGTTGATCTGTTGACGTTGTTGCTTTTTACATCATTTTACACGCGAGGAGCACATGGAGCGAAGCGTAGTGCGACGAGCCCCGCGTAGCCGTGAGGGCCGTACGTTTTGTCGATGTCCGCAGCCGTATCGCGGGCTGAGACAAAACGTAAGGCAACCGAGCACGGCGTAAAGCCATTTGTGG
>CAIJYR010000111.1 GCA_903824965.1 uncultured Thiotrichales bacterium | reverse complement strand
TCTCGATACCATGCGCAAACAGGGCGTTAATCCCTTCCAGGTACTGGTTCAGACTTTCCAGGGGGTCGTGCCTCAACCTCGCCTCAGTTGATGAACTAACATCTCCGGAGCGTCCCAACAACACCCTCCTGAGCAGTTACCTTGCTTTGAGATCTCGCCGCAGACGCATGGAGTCGCCTGGTTCTCGTGCAGATACTCACTGATAATCCAGTGTAAGTATCCAATCTATCTAACCAACAAGCCTCACCGTATTCCGGTGGGGCTTTTTTTATGCCCAAAAGGAGGCCCATGAGCAGTCCTACCTACGTAAACGAAAATCCCGTACCGATGACCCTTGGCGACATTGGCAATCCGATTCTTTTCCAGATCGGTGATGGCCAGTACGCACCCACCGATTATTCCGGTTATCCCAATCTGGTGGTAAGTGCAGTCCTTACTGCCAAACAGGATCTAACGATTCAGTACGCAACCGTCCACTGTACGGTGGTAGATGCCGCCCTTGGTCAGTTTTTATTCCCTGGCTTCCCAAAGGGCGTTCTTGCCTACAATAGCATAACCGACAGGGGCACTGCACCTGGGAGTTACGAACTGAGTTTTCAAGTGGATTATTACGGCGATGGGACGACAAGGGTTTCCTCGGTCGAGGGAATGCTGACCATTCGGTTGTACGATGCGAGGCCATCCACATGACCAGAACCGCAGTATCAGGAAAACTCGCGCTTTTGTTCGCAGATTTTACCAATCGTCCAACCCTTCTTTCTGCAACCTGCCAATCGGACGACTACCACCCGATTTGTTTTGGGCTTGTTTCAGCACCACTCGATGCGTTCGTTCTCAACGGATGCGTGACCGAGGCTTTCGGTTCGTCCTCCATACCCGTCCTCGAACAGTCTTGTGTATTCGATGGCAGTTGTCTGCTCGATGCGTTCGTTCTCGGTGGGTGCGTGACAGAGGCTTGCGGTTCATTCTCTGTACCCGTCATAGAACAGACTTGTGTATTCGATGGCGGTTGTCTTGATGCGTTCGTTCTCAGCGACTGCGTGGACGAAGCTTTCGGTTCATTTTCCGTACCCGTCTTCGAACAGACTTGTGTATTCGAGGGCGGTTGTCTTAATGATTCCTACCTCAACGGGTGTGTCACGGAAGTCTATCCCTGACCACCTATTCTTGACCACCTATTTTTGCCAACCACCAAAGGAAACCCACATGGGAACCGTACAATACACCGATGATGCCTACACCACCCTGGCTTCTACCGTAGGATCAAGCGATACCAGCCTCACTGTCACCTCCTCTTCTCGGTTTGCGGGATTGCTGACCACAACGGGAGACTTCTTCTTCGTTACCCTGCGCCAAACCGCGACGGGAACAAAAGAAACGGTCAAAGTCACTAATATCGTTGGAACCGTTTGGACGGTCGTGCGGGCGATCGGGCCGAATGACAGCAATCTTTCCTTCGCGTCGGGAGATGGCGTTTATCTACGCCTCGGCACAAATCTCCTCGATGAAATCCGCAGTAGCTCAAACCAAACCAAAGCATTGTTCACAACCGCCACAGGAACCGTGGACGTACTCACCGCGATCCTTGGCATTACGCCACAATCGCTAGTCGATGGCATGCAAGTGCATGTCCGTACCCCTGGACAGAACACTTCCCTCACGCCGACACTCAACCTGAACGCGCTCGGTGCAAAGACCATCACCAAGAACAACGGTGGCGCATTAGCCCCTGGCGACCTGAATGGAGAGGCGATTTTACGCTACGTTTCTTCTGGAACACGGTGGGAGTTGCTTAACCCGAAGGCAGGTAACGTCAACTGGTTCAGTATAGTAACCTATGGTGCCGATCCAACCGGAACAGTTGATGCCACCGCTGCGATCCAAGCTTGTATCAATGCAGCTTCTTCTGCGAAGGCAGTTGTCTATGTGCCTCCTGGAACCTACAAACTCATTCCGGCAACCGCCTGGCAAGCAGAAGGAGGAACCGATTATTGCGCGATTACCATGGTCTCCAATATGGTGATTTTTGCAGATCCAGGGGCCACATTCAGGATAGCAGATGGCGTGTATTCCTATCCGTCCAAGAGAATAGCCATGGAGATGTTCGGAACGAATCAGCAGCTCAACAATGTAACGATCATCGGCCTAACGATGGATATGAACGGGATCAACAACGCGCTTGATCCAAGCGACGGAACCTCTCCGAATGTAGACACATTCTCCCAAGCCCACATCAAAGTGAGTGGCGGTACAGATGTGGTTGGGCATTCTGCCTACATCAATGACGTTTACATCGAAAAATGCAGATTCATCAACGGCCCTGGAACATCGTGCATAGGCACGAGCCAAACGAACTACGCAGGCGACACTCTCGGACGTCGTTGGACAATCAAAGATTGTGTTTTCTACAACAACGGAAATTACTCGCAAGACCACAGTACCATCACAGGGAGTGGTCTGAATGGATTGTTGGTCGATGGGAATACATTTTACACAGATGTTCCGTTCGGGACTGCTAGCTTCTTCGGCCCTAGAGCAGCAATAGAAATCCACGGACGCAACTCTATCTTTACCAACAACATCGTGCAGAATTATTACGAGGAGCACATGGAGCGAAGCGTAGTGCGACGAGCCCCGCGTAGCCGTGAGGGCCGTACGTTTTGTCGATGTCCGCAGCCGTATCGCGGGCTGAGACAAAACGTAAGGCAACCGAGCACGGCGTAAAGCCATTTGTG
>CAIJYR010000110.1 GCA_903824965.1 uncultured Thiotrichales bacterium | reverse complement strand
GTACCTGTGTCAGCGTCTGTAGTCTTTGGGTATGTAGGGTCACGATCATGTCTCCATGATCCCAACTCTCGCACCTCCAGGCTCACCTCACGCTGGAAACACACCCTCTCGTTCAGGCTCATCTCACATTGGACAAGGCTCAATCTTGTCTCCAAGGCCCATTCGTGATAGCGTGGGCCTTTCTTTTTGTGGTGCCGCCTCCATGTCCTCCCCGCCCTGAAGTGTGGGGTTTCTCGGAGACAGTGATGAGACCCTTCGAACATTTATTTCCTCGCAGGAAGCCAACACCTGCTCCTGAGACCACAGCACTGCCCTCAGGCACGACGGTCTTAGAAATGGAGGCCATTCGAGCACTCTCTTCCATCGAACTCATGGAAGGCGGTGCACGGCTGGAGGTGACGGAAAACCAGATGGATGCTGCAAAAGCAGAAATGGAACTCGCCTTCAAAGAACGCAATAAATGCAGGGTTGACGATTCCTTTCTGAATCGATGGGAAGCAAGAAACATCCTTCGTGCCATCCGAGAACAACAAGAAGGAAGCCTGCGCGTTAGGGTAGTTCGATCCAATGGAGTCGAGGAAGACGATTGGTTTATCGCTAGCCTTGATCGGGAAACAGACCTCGTAGAAGTTCGCAAAAGTTACTTAGACGAAGCACAAGGAAAGAACGCATACCACCGCAAATATGTTTCATTAGAAAGATTGAAAAGCTGGAACAAGAAACCAATTCCGAATGTCTACGTGTAGCCCCTCCCTCCCAAAGATTCTGTTGCCCATATACACCTATGTTTTCAACGTGATGATTCCCTGTCATCTTTCTGGAATGTACTGTCGTTTTGACACAATCAACCCATACCAAGCCTTTCTCAGAGTTATGGGTTTAATACAAGGGCCATTGAGTGTTTTGCAATGAGCAAGCGATTGACAAGAATCGAGATATGCAAACAGGATATGAAGTTCTCTGCGGGCCATTTCTGCATCTTTTCCAGAGAGGAAAGAGAGAATCTGCATGGTCATAATTATTTCCTCAACGTCATCCTAGAGGCCGAAGTACCGGAAAGTGGTCTTTCTTTTAATTATAGTTTGTATAAGAACTTTATAAGAAATATTTGCAAATCACTCGATGAAGTAGTATTACTGCCAACCAACAGTCCTTATTTGAGAGTCGCAGAAGGCAGCGAATATGTCTATGCTTATTTTAATGCCGACAAGGAAAAACTCTGTTTCTTAAAAAGGGACGTCAAGTTGCTTCCTCTGCGGAACATTACGGTGGAAGAGTTGTCCTATTGGTTCTTACAAAAACTGCTGCTAGATGTGCCTCCAGGTCATAAGGAAATCATCGGCCTAATAGAAGTAAAAATCTTCTCTGGCCCAGGACAATCCGGCGCAAGCATTTGGAGAAAAGAAACGTGACTCAATACTCTAAAAAGGATTTCCTGGTAATCACCGGTGCTAGCAGCGGCATTGGTGCTGCGACTGCAGAGATATTCTTGCAGCACCATTTCACGGTTGTGAACCTGTCAAGAAGGGTATCAACGCACAAAGGCGTACTTACCCTCACCACCGATCTCGCACAAAACGGCTTCGAGCATATTTTAAAACCTCGCTTGATGCCGTACCTAGAAAAGGCGGATCGGATTGTTCTAGTTCACAATGCGGCGACTTTAGAAAAGGACAGCGTCTCTCAAATCCAGCCCGATCCTTTCAGAAAAATACTGGAGATCAATGTGGTGGCCCCAGCCATCTTGAATCAGATGCTAATTCCACTCATGAAACCTGGTTCTTCCATCCTGTATGTAGGTTCAACTTTGTCTGAAAAGGCGGTTCCCCGCGCATTCAGTTATGTAACCTCCAAACATGCCACCATCGGTATGATGCGTGCAACCTGTCAAGATCTATTGGATACAGGGATTCATACCGCTTGTGTGTGTCCTGGTTTTACGGACACTCCCATGTTACGTTCACAATTGAACCACGACGAGTCTGTGCTCGAACAGATCAAAAGCGGAAACGGCCATCATCGTTTGGTCGATCCAAAGGAAATTGCACAGACGATTTATTTTGCAGCCACCCAACCTGTTTTGAACGATGCCATTATTCACGCCAATCTGGGGCAGCGGCAGCAGTAATCAGCGGGTCGGTGCACATCCGATGGGATAGTGGGCGATTCCTTCTTTGGCCAACACATGCCGATCATAGAGATTACGGCCATCGAAAATCACAGGAAAGGTCAGCAAGCCACGTATCCGATGAAAATCAGGACTACGAAAGACATTCCACTCGGTGACGACAGCCAAAACATCAGCCCCTTCTAGGGCTGTATACAGCGTTTCGCATAAAACCAATTTGGGATGTGTGCCGTAGATTCGCCGTGCTTCGTGGTGAGCTTCCGGATCGTATGCCCGAACGTTCGCGCCGTGTTCCCAGAGCGCCTCCATCAAGGTACGGCTTGGTGCCTCGCGCATGTCGTCCGTATTGGGCTTAAAAGCCAATCCCCAGAGGGCAATGGTTCGTCCGGCAAGATCGTTCTGGAAGTATTCCTGTATTTTATGAAACAACACCGCCTTTTGACGGAGGTTGACCGATTCGACAGCACGCAACAACTCCGCCGTATACCCTACCTCGCGTGCCGTGCGTTCCAATGCCTGGACATCTTTTGGAAAGCAAGAACCACCATACCCACAACCCGGATAGATAAAGTGATACCCAATGCGGGTATCCGATCCAATGCCGATGCGAACCTTTTCAATGTCTGCACCCAACCGTTCCGCCAGATGGGATAATTCGTTCATAAAGCTGATTTTTGTGGCCAACATGGCATTGGCAGCGTATTTCGTCAGTTCTGCAGAACGAATGTCCATGGCAACCAACCGATCTCGATTGCGGTTAAACGGTGCATATAGGGCACGTAGCAATTCCGTGGTACGTGGATTGTCCGTGCCGATGACAATGCGATCGGGCTTCATGAAATCCTCGATAGCAGCGCCTTCTTTGAGGAACTCAGGGTTAGAAACGACATCAAACGGGATCTCGACACCACGTATGGCCAAGGCATCTTTCACGGTTTGACGCACTTTGTCTGCGGTGCCTACGGGAACCGTGGATTTATCGACAATTACCCGATAGTCCGCCATTTGCTCGCCGAGGGTCTTGGCCACCGCCAGCACATACTGCAAGTCAGCGGATCCATCCTCGTCCGGGGGGGTGCCCACCGCAATAAATTGGAAAATACCGTGAGCAACGCCCGCAGCAGCATCCGTCGTAAAGGACAAGCGACCCGTCTCCAGGTTGCTACGCAACAATCCATGTAGACCAGGCTCGTAGATAGGCGTCTCGCCCCTCTGCAGCAGCGCGATTTTTCGTTCATCGACGTCCACACCCAACACCTGGTTGCCCACCTCTGCGAGGCAAGCACCCGTCACCAGCCCGACGTATCCAGCGCCAAAAACCGTAATCTTCATATGTGACTGCGACCAATCGACAGGGACAAAAAAAGGCGTGCCCGATCAAAACATCGGGCACGGGTTACGAGGGGCTACCGATTCGGTGGCGGCCAAGAAGCGGGTGGATACTCGTCCATGGGTGGTGCATACCCATCTCGGGGTGGGGGTGGCGGTATTGCGGCAGACGGACGGGCATAGCCCTTGACTTGGTTGCCCTTCGAGTACATACACTGTTGGTAGGCAATGTCGTAGCGGCGTTGGGCATCGTGCTCCGTGCGCTCTGCCTGGTCAGCACCCATCATGCTGCCAAAGAGAAGCCCACCACCAGCACCAGCTGCAGCACCGCTGTTACCCCCTATCAGCGCACCAGCCACCGCACCTACCGCAGTACCTAACACAGCAGAGTTTACAAAAGCTTGCTGTCCATTCTCCGTGTGGTTGCCAGTCGATTGCCCTGCCCAATCGCGACACTCACGATCCTCTGCGGTGAATTGCTCAAAAGACTTTCCCGGCGCAGGCATCACCGCCGTCGTTCGTGGCGCTTGGGGCGCAACCACACAGCCGCCAAGAAGCGTCACAACCAGCAAAAACAAACCCATTTTGTACACGCTGCCTCCCGTTTTGAGCACTGGTTTCTCACTGTGGTGGGGTCGCAGGCACCGGCCGCCAAGCAGTCGGGCATGTCGGTACGTAGGGATAATAGCCTCTCGCAGGATCGCAATAATACCAATACTGTACAGGTTGTGCCGCCACCATGGATTCTGTCGGTACACCCGACTCCACTACCACGACCGGCGAGGTACGGTAGGCATACGGATAGGCATAGAGCGGCCATGCAGCGGCGGGTACCCACCACCAACCATGATAATACCCATGATGATGCCGACCCTCACCGGCAACCGCAGGTGCAGCAACCAAGACCATCAGGGTCATCAGGGCTGCAATCACAGTACACAAAAGAGTTGATTTTTCACGATTCATCGGAGTCTCCGAGAAACGGGCATCACGTCGTCAGGTAGGTGTAACCTGGTTCTCTGGGACACGCTCGGTGGGGGTGATAACCCAGCATGCACACCAAAAAACCTGCGACACCCACCTGACGACACGATAACCGAAAAACAGTTCCCTGTCCAAGGGAGAGGCAGGCGATCGATCCTGTCTCCCTACCTACCACCGACCCTACTCGCCGCCCTACTCACTGGAGGCGTTCTCTCCGTGAGTATGATGCCCGTGCCTATGTCCTTCGTGCCCGCCTTCTGCGATCTCCTCCTGTTGTGCTTTGGTGAGGATCTGCTCCAACGCTGCACGGGTCTCTGCATGCAGTACGATCATGGCTGCTAGATTCTGCCCCTGCTTTTCTGCCAGTGGCTTGAGTTGTTCAAGGGGTACTTTGTCGCGCAGTGCATCTTGCAAAGCACGGCGATTCAGACGTCCCTCATCCATTTGAGCACGGATCTTATCACGCAACGCATCCACTTTTTTGCGCTGCTCTTGGGTCAAGTCTTTCAGTTCATAAACGCGTTCCAGAAAGCCAGCGCCCATTCTGCCTTCTTGGTGCATCCCACCCTGCATCCCATCGTGCATCCCATCGTGCATACTACAGGCAACCGCACTGTCTCCCGTACCCGTAGCGAGCAAAATACCCAAGGTCACTGCGGTAAAAAAAGGTCGTCTGCTTCTCATGATTAACCCTTAGAATGTGTTGATAGAACGGCTGCTCTTTGCTCCCCCACTGCAATCCAGTGTACGCCTGATCCCTGTCAAGATGCCGCACTCTTGTGTGAGGAAGTGCGAAGAAGGGTGATCCTTTGGGTTGTTTTGATTAGGGATTAGTGTGGTTTTTTTTCTCAGAAGCTTCTACGCGCAATGGCTCCATCACGGGATGGTACCACGATCCGCGCAAGGTATAGCGGATGTTGGTGATTTGATCGAGTCCGAAGGGAATCAGGTGTCGGAGGGGCTGGAGGGGTTGGGATTGGAAGAGTTGTTGCGCCAGGACAATCGCCGCCCCCACCCCGAATCCCAAACCAACACTGCCTGCTGCCAAAGCACCCGCAAGGGGCAAGGTTCCACCGACATTCGGTGTGACCGTCACCACTTGGTCGTAGTCTCGTGCGATCAATCCGGTACGTCCCTCTACCGCAATGTTCGCCGCTGGCCCACGAAGTTCAAGGTTGTCGCTGTATGCGTTGCCGTGATCAATCCGAAAGTCGCCGTGCATCCGATCGAAGCTCAGTCCTTTGCGGAACACATCGCTGAAATCGAAGGCCAGGCGTCTTGGCAAGGCTTGCAGACTCAGGAGACCAAAGATTCGACCGGTACTCCCTGGATTCACATGCACCAACCGTCCTTTGTCCAATGTAATCGCGAGGGTACCCATCATAGGTTCGACCGCAAAGGCACTCGGAGCGCCAGGCCACTCGGTATGAAGGCTCGCTTTTCCTACGCCGCCCTCTAGCGTCCCTGCGTATCCAAGGGTATTGAGTGCATTTCCGAGGTTTGGCGTATCCAGACTGAGATCGAAAGAAGTGAGATCAAAAGAAGAGTGCTGCCCACCCTCATGCAGGTGATCAGACCGTTGCGTATGCCAAGATCCCGTACCATCGATCTGAAAGGTGGGCGCGTGTAGGTGCAGACCTGTGATGGTCATACCCTCTGGGTCGGGGCGTGTAGTGATTTCCAAGCGTCCTAGGGGCATGTCCTCCGTTTTGGTTGTTTTCTCTTTGCCCTGTTCCTGTTGGATCACCGAAGCGAGGTGTAGATCGGCACAACGGATCTGGAAGGGAGGCAGATGCCGGGGGTCGGTGGAGGTCTCTTCGGGGGTGTCTTTTTTGGTGTGTTTTTCCACATTGTCCACGAGGGTGAGCCGATCCAGCTCCAAGGTCAGGCCCATCCCACCCGCACCCGATCCATGGAGACGACCTGTGGTTTCCTGTGCGTTAAAGTGTGCCTCCCATCCTTCACCTTGCGAACCCGCAGAAAGCGCAACCCCATGGAAATCGTAACTCCCCACACGCAAGTCTCCGATCTTCGCATCCATCCCAAAGCCCAGTGCAGTCCTGTGGCTGTCGGTTGTCCCCCCAAGACCTGAGGCCAGATCCAACCAATCTTCTAGGCGGGTTTTCGTCAGATCCGCAGCAAGGTACAAACCCGCTGGTCGAGGCATCGAGATTTTGGGGGGTGTTGTGGTCGCTTTCCCCAAACGGACATCCCCTTGAAGAAAAGTGCTGTCTTTGTCCAATTCCAGCGTGGCGCTTGCAAGCGTTCCGTAGCTTATCTGTATTTTGTGCTGGTTCCCCCCCAGCGCCGTTTGTAGTTGCAGGGGTTGTGGCTGTTCAGCCGATTTTGCAAGGGGTTCGGGCAAATCTAGTGCCAATCCACGCAGGTCGGATGCCACTTGTACAACGGGCATTGCCTTGCCCCCTGGGGGTATCTCAGGCAGTGTAATCGTCGCTTGCCAGCTGGTTTGTCCACGACAGCGTTTTAGGAGAGCGGGGGGGAGGTATGTTTTGAGCGTGTTCGGTTCGAGGGTGCCCCGTACCTCCATCACCGTCGTTGAATGGCCTCCTGCCGCACGTTGCGATTGCACACTCAACTGCACAGGCAAGCCAAAAAGGTGCGTCTCAATCTGCTGGCCGTGTATCCCCTCTGTGGAAAAAGCGAGGCTTCCCGAAGTGCCTTCCAACGCAACGTCAGGATCATGCCAGCGCAGGTCATTTTTCTGCAGATCCAAATGGCCCTCCAACCGACTCATCTCAATCGGTTTTTTCGTGTACATGTCCACCCCTAAGGTGAGGGACATCTTCCCCTTGCCTTCCAAGGTGGCAACATAGGGGCCATAGCGGTGTACCAGGGGCGTTTCCTTGAGCAATCGGGGTACATCGGCCAGAGGGCCATGCACACGACCTCGTATCTGTAGCAACGGTGGTTCGTGATCCAGATCAGAAATGACTACGCTGGTTGGATCCAAGGCACTGTCTAAGATACGGCCCCCCTCTGCTTGAATCTCCATCGCACGGCCATGGAAGCCAAGGGTCACGTCAAGCGCGTGCAGGGCTGGCCAGTCGGGTGCATAACTCACTTCACCCCCTGTGATCTGCGCATTGACCACGAAGGTGCCTTCATTGTGATCAAAAGGGAAATCGGCAACATGGCCATGAAAATGGACAGTGCCCTCTCGGATTTTTCCTGCCAAAATCGAACGATCGAGCCAAGCGGCCGCACGGTAGGGCATGATGCGGCGTGGTAGATACGTGGACAGCCGACTGCCATCCCCGCGTGAAAAACTGGCCTCTATGTCCAAGCGCGGTGACAACCCTATGCCTAATAACCCCGGGCTCAATCCTGTGCTCGGCAAGAACAACCTACCCCCCGCCTTGAGTGCAAGGTCAGGGTTGGCGAGGACGAGGTTCGGGGCTGTGAGGTGCCAACCTAGTGAGTCCTGTTGCACCGTGAGGCTTCCCGTCAGTCGATCGATGGCCCAGGGGGTAGCGAACAAACTCGCCAGATACAGTGTCCCATGAAGATCCTCAAAATCCAGGCTCCCTGTTCCGTTCACAATACGCAACGAGCCTGACAGTGCTTCTATCCCAGGAATCCCCTGCCAAGGACGCACCGAGACGTCCGTGAAACGGGTTTGCAGATCGACGTTTTTCCAGGTAGAAAGGCTCAATCCTGCTGTGGGGTTTTCGCTGGGATTATCGGCAGGATGTTCGACGGAGCTTTCGGCAAGGGGTAGATGCAATCGCAATTCTGCCAACTGTCCTTGGGGAGACAATGCCCTCATAAGGGTCGCCGTTTTTCCCTCCAGGACACCGTCTAGGCTGGCAAGGAAAGCCACTTCCTTTAAGGAAATGTTCCCCGCACGCACCCACAGATTTTGTACATCCCGTTGCACCTGCACCGTCGCCCCACCAGGTGTGCCGAGGGGACGCAGCCCCGCTATATCCACTTGCCAACCAGCTGTTTCTTTTTTCCAGGAAAAACCGTCCACCATCTCTGCAAGGGTTCGAGACCCCTCACTTGTGTCATCAGCCTGTATCAGCAGCCGATCGATCACACCTTCGCATTGGGTCAGCGCCAGGTTTCCCCAGACCCGCAGATTCAGGAATCCATCCACGACCACGGTTGGGTACCATCGGTGTATCCAGGGTGCAAGGTGTAGACCTTTGGTCTCCAGGTACCATGCTCCCGCCCACACATTGTCGTTGGTATAGGCATCCAATGCGAAATGAACCGTCTTACCCCAGGGAGCAGAAAGACGCAGATCGGCCTCTCCCATCAATCGGTTGCCATCACTGCGTAGGGAAGCGTTCCCCGTGAAGCATCCACGCAGTTCGCGGGTGTCTACACAGACCCGTGCATCCTCGACACGCACACGACTGGCACCGAGGGGCCATCCTGCGAATCCCGCGAATCCCGCGAATGGATGCTCGAAGGGTTGAGAGGCAGAATGGGCAAACAAGGTGATGCGTGGATGCACAATGGACAATCTGCTCGGCACTAGACGCCATGTGTGCTGCGAAGCAGCAATCCCCAGGCTCACATCGACGGTGTCGATTTCGATGAGGCCAGTTTGCATACTGGCAATCGTCACCCCCCGCAATTGCAATACAGGCCGAACACCAGACCATCGTGCATCCAGACCAGCAATATGTACCTCGTGTCCGACTGCACTGCTGATCCAAGCAGCAATGTCTTCTCGATAATTTTGCGCCATGGGCAGCAGCAGCCGAATCAGGCTCAACGCCACAGCGGCAACAATGACACTGGTTGCGAACACTGACCAACACAAAAGCCATAAAGCACGCAACAGACGCATCATACTGGGCCAAGAAAAAGTCAACGTTTTGCCCGCCACCACCAGAGAACCAGTGCGGTCACTGCGATTCCCAAGAGTATTTCTTCTGCCAATTGTAAATGAGCCAGTGCAGTATTGATCGCAAGACCGAAACTGTATCCTGCACCTGCAACAATGGGTGCCCAAAGAAGTGCACCAAGACTGTTAAAAATGGCAAATCGGAACATCGGTATATGACTCGTACCCAGGATCACAGGGCCTGCAATTCTGAATCCATACACAAAGCGAATGACAATAATAAACATCGCATCATACCGCTCTAAAAGGGCATGAACCCGTGGCCGATATTCGGAGAGGAGTGCGAAACGATTGATCAACGCCTCTCCTTTCCACCGACCTATCAGAAAAGCCAACTGATCGCCCAATGTTGCGCCCACAATCGCGACTACAATCACCCATGGCAAAGCCAGCAGGCCATGATGGGCAGCAAAGCCAGCAGCGACCAAAATGGTTTCTCCCTCTAGGAGGGTACCCGCAAAGACGGCAAAGTAGCCGTAGGTGGCCACAAAAGAATCAATCTCGTTCATCGTTTATCTCATCTATATGCAGAATACAGTTATGCCATTGGGTAGGCGATGAGCAGTGCGTCTTCCTGTCCAATGCCTTGGGCAAGGGTTTGGTAGCCCTTCGTACCGAGCAAGGCAATCAGGCTCATGGAAACTTCATATCGATACCGACCCAGTCCGAGGAGTGGACGGTGGCGTGCCAAGGTCTGCCAAACACCTGCCAGTATTTCTGCCTCACGGCCTTCCGCATGGATGATCAAGAGATCGCACGCAGACAAAGCGAGGTCATCCAGGGTACAACAGGATATTGGTTGATTCGCATGGGCCATATCAACATCAGGGTCATCGCTCCTAGGCAGATCCCAAGGATAGGCACGCCACGCAGGGCATTCTCCCGATTGATCCCCGATTCGCTGCGATCGACAGTACACCTGGCGGAATCCATGTTGTAGCACACTAGCCTGGATACTGTGCAATGGCTCTGGTCGTTCCTCACAGACAATCAAAGATCCTGTTTCCCCGACGGATCGAGCCAATACCAATGTCAATACACTTCCCTGGGTACCCACCTGTACTACACGGGATCCTGGTTGCACCAACTGGGCAAAGAATTGCGCCGTTCGTTCTCCCGTTTCGTGGTGTTCTTGACAGGATAGGCGGCTCTCTATCCAGGGGCTTAAGGCCGATCCTGCAACACGTAGGGTAAGTGCCTCTGCCACGGTTTTGAGTACCCCTGCCCAGTCTCCCAAATGCGTCTGACGAAAGAGACGCATGGTAGGATGCCACGGCATTCCTTCCGTTCCTAAGGTGGGCCAATTCGGTAACGCTGCATCCAACCGCCACACCTCTGCGCCAACCGCCGCAGCAATCTCCGCCACACTGTTCGGTGGTGCAATGACCAGATCCAAAGCACTGGCCAAAGCAGCCACACCCTCTATATCGTTTAACAAATCTAGATCGGAGAACTGTACCACATCTCTTCCAAAGACCGATCGTACCTCGGCGAGTTCCTCGGTACAATCATCGTATTGGAGATTCACGAACACCACCCCAGAGACAGCGAACACCCTCCCCCAGTCTGCCAGGCGTGAATAGAAACGTGCCCGTCCGCCACCCACCAAACGACTACGCCAAGAAATACCGACCGTTCTTTTTGCACCCGCCAAGGCAGAAAGGCGCTTTCGCCATTGAGTGCGCTGTGTTTGGTCAGGGAGAAGATACCCTGGCGTGCGTGGAAAATTTAGCAAATGACGGCGTAAATACGAACCCAAACTCCCAATCGGACACTGAAAATCAACGTGTCCTGCATTCACAAGCCAGTCTTGATTCTCTCGCGTGGCTCCGTACACTTCTACCGAGGGAAAAGATCGACGGAGGAGGCTTGCTAACCTGGGTTCGCATTCTACGATACATCGTCCCACCCAGGGCAGTAGATCAGGCAAACAAGACGCAAATAGGATTTCGTCCCCTATACCCTGCTCAGCGTACACCAACAAAGTCGATTCGGGTGCATAAGAACCGTCCCAGCGCGGAAAGGAAAATCCCCGCAGGGTACGACGCATTCTGTCATGACCCCACTCATACCCCTCCCAACCAAGCAGCAACTCGCCTTGTATCAAATGCGTCAAACCAATGTTCCAGCGTACCCGCACATCCTCCGGTGCACGTTCTTGTGCCTTTTCAAAACAAGCAAGCGCCTCTTTTGTGTTCCCTTGATCACGCACCGCAAGACCCAATCCATTCCACAACAAGGCTGTGTCTACCCCCTGTTGTAAGGCTGTCCTAAAGTGTTCTTCAGCAGTGATGGGATCCCCTTCTTCTTGGAGCATATTGGCCAGGTTATAACGGGCCTCAAACAGCTCCGAACGCAGTCCTAAGGCCGTTTGGTAACACACCGTAGCCTCTTGAATCTGTCTACGCTTGCCAAACAAAACCCCCAAGTTGTTCCATGCCTCTGCGTAATCAGGGCGTATCCGCAGTGCGTGTTGATAACAATCCTCTGCAGCAGCCCACTCGCCCCGTTTCAGATGCACATTCCCAAGGTTGTTGTGCGTCTCTGCTTGTCCAGGGTCATGGTGCAACGCTTCCTCGTAGCAGGCGATGGCGGCATCGAGTTCGTCGTTTTCTTGCCGTTCCAGCCCCTGGTGGTAGAGATCCACGGGACGAGCGGTGCTCGGTGGTGAGGACACAAATGTTTTCAGTGCTTCTGCGACCCGCCTCAAGACATCGCCCCAGTTCCCAAGCTGTGGTTGGCGAAAGATCTGAACCCGTGGATGCCAGGGAAAGGTTTCTGTCCCAAGGGACGTCCAGTGACGCCCAAAAGCCTCCAGACGCCAGACCGGTATCCCCAGCGCAGCCGCTATTTCTCCGGCTGCATTCCCCGCTGCAATCACCAAATCCAAACTGGCAGACAGGGCGGCCGCTTCCTCCAAATCATTCATCAAATCGACTTCTGGGAAGGACAGGATGTCTATGCCGAGGGATGCCCGTACAGCGGCTAGTTCTTCGGCACAATCATCGTATTGCAGGTTGACAAAGCGCACACCAGAAACCGCAAAGACCCCCCCCCAGTCTTCCAGTCGGCTGTAATGTCGGCTGCGCAACGCATTCCCAAGACGGCTGCGCCAGGTAATGCCTACTTTGATCTCAGGGCCTTCCAGTCGCTTGCGCCACACCGTGACCCGTGCTGGATCGGCCACGAGGTAGGCAGTACGATCGGGAAAGTCGCTCAGCTTCCGGCGGAGAAAGCGCGGTAAGCTCCCAATCGGCACCTCTCGATCCACCGCATCGACTTCTACGAGTCCCTTCACCCACTCTTGCCTGTCCCGTTCGATGCCCGCGATGGTCGCGTTCGGAAAAGAGCGGCGGTAGAGGGGTGCCAACCGTCGATCACACTCTACGATGCAATGCCCCACTTGTTCCAGTAGATCAGGCAGACAAGACGCGAACAGGATCTCGTCCCCTAGCCCCTGCTCGGCGTATACCAAGATGGTTTGCCCCACAAGCGAACTGCCATCCCATTCCGTAAAATGGTGAAAGTCTTGTCGCCTCCCCTGCTGTTTGGGCAAATGGCGTCCGGCTTCGTAGGCTTCCCAACCCTCCGTGAGATCACCGAGCGCCAGCAAAGGCATGGCCAGGTTCCAGCGCATCTCTGGATCGTCTGGGCGACGTTGCACCCACTCGCTCATGCACTCGACCGCTGCACCCGGGCGACCCTGCTCATACAGTATTTTGCCAACACTTAAGGCTGCGACTTCTATCCCCAAATCCAATGCACGCTGGAAACAACTTTCCGCTTCCAGGAGGTTGCCAGCCGCTTGCAACGTATTGCCCAAGTTAAGCCAGGTTCCGCCCAAATCCGGACGTAACGCAACGGCACGTCGATCGTGGAGGGAAGCTTCTTGGAGCAGACCCGCTTCACGCAAGGCATTCCCGAGGTTACTGTGGGCAAAGGCCATGTCTGGGTCGTGCGTGATCGCGGCACGAAAAGCGGCCTGTGCTTCCAGAGGACGATCCAAACTTTGCAATGTATTGCCGAGGTTGTTCCAAGCAGGCGCATGATCAGGCGCAAGATGAATGGCCTCTCGGCAGAGTGTTTCTGCTTCGGCAAAATGCCCTTGAAGCTGCAAACAGTTGCCAAGATTGCTGTGCAACTCAGGGCTTCTCGGTGTCACCGCCAAGGCTTCTCGGTACAGGGTTTCTGCTTCGCTCCAACGCTTTTGATCCATCAATAGATTGGCCAACTGGTTCTGTACATCGGGCCAAGGGTGCGCGTAGAGGGCCAACGCCTCGCGGTAAGCGGCTTCAGCGGATGCAATCTGACCATCGCGCTGTAGGGCCACGCCCAAGTAAAATTGTGCCTGTGCGTATTCAGGACGCAGGGTGAGCGCCTCCCGATAGGCTGCGACAGCCTCCGAGAGACGACCGAGATCCCCTAGGCAGTTGCCCAAGTTGTACCAACCCTCAGGGAAATGAGGCCGCAACCGCAGTGCACCTCGATAGGCGGCTTCTGCTTCGTGGATGCGTCCTTGCAGTTCTAGGACGGTGCCTAGGTTGTTGTGCGCTTCTACCAAATCGGGTTTGTAGCGCAACGCACTGAGATAACAACGCTCTGCTTCTGCAATGCGTTTTTCGGCGCGGAGCAAGTTGCCGAGATCGTTGTGGGCGTGTGCCCAATTGGGGAGTAGACGGAGTGCTGCACGGTAGGCCGCTTCTGCCTCCCCGATCCGCCCCATGGCCGCAAGAATGCCCGCCAAGTGTCCACGGTAGATGGCAACATGGGGGCTGATGGCGATGGCCTGTTGTAAGACATGGATGGCGCTTTCTGGGTCGCCTGCGGCATTGACCACCGCAGCGAACAGATCGAGCGCGACCGGATCCGCAGGATGTCGTGCCAGGTGGGTATCGCACCCTAGGCGTGCTTCTGCCAACCGACCTGCCTGTAGGTGTTCTCGTGCACTGGCCAGCGTCTCCAGGGTATCCAGCTCGACGCCTTCGTGAGCATCCGCCACACAGGGTTCCAAAAAGGCAGACGAATCTTCTGGTTGGTTGGCCAAAGGGTTGGCCAAAGCAGCCAACGCATGGGCTACACGATCCAAAAGGGTTTGCCAATCACCGCGTGTGGTTTGGCGAAACACCTGTACCATCGGGTGCCAAGGGAACGCATCCGTACCAAGGGAAGTCCAAGCACGCCCATGGGACTCTAAGCGCCATACCGGTACGCCGAGGGCCGCTGCGATTTCTCCGGTAGCGTTTCCGGCAGCGATGACGAGATCCAACCCCACAACCAACGCCGCCGTACCATCAAGGTCATTGAACAGATCCAAACCTGGGAAAACGTGAATCGTCACGCCGAAAAGACGTTCTGCCACAGCCAGTTCTTCAGCACAGTTGTCGTACTGAAGATTGATAAAATGCACGTACGGAACGTTGAAACAAGCCCCCCATTCCGTCAAACGGCTGTAATGGCGGTGTCGTCCTTCTCGTGTCAATCCACTGCGCCATGTGATGCCCACTTTGAGACCCGGCCCCAACGCTTGGATCTGTTCGCGCCAATGGATGGCGGCGACGGGATCCGCCACCAAATACCCTGCACTGGTGGGAAAATCGCTCACAGTGGGACGTAGGTAACGTGCCAAACTACCCGCCGGGATTTGTACATCCAGGGGGGGGAGATGTTCTATCCAAGCACGGTTGGAGCGTCGTACCCCGATAACGGTAGCGTTCTGAAAGGATCGTCGGTACAACGGGGCTAAGCGTGGATCGCACTCGAACAAGCAGTGTCTGGCCCGTTGTAGGAGATCCGGAAAGCAGGAAGCAAACAACAATTCGTCCCCCAGACCCTGTTCCGCAAAAACCAGCAGGGTCTTGTCCGTGAGGCTGCTTCCGTCCCACTCAGGGAACGGTAACGGTTGCCATTGGAACACGGAACGTCGCCATTCATAGGCGCTCCACCCCTCTTGCAGTTGCCCAAGTGCGAGGAGAATGAAGGCGCGGTTCCATTGCATCAGCGGTTCGTCAGGGCGTAACGACAAGGCGCGACCATATTCCTCCATCGCTTCCGAGAGGCGATCCTGGTCTTGGAGGACGGCGGCAAGATTGTTGTGGGCCTGGTAGTGGTTCGGTTGCTGTTGCAAAGCATGTCGTAACCAGCGTTCGGCATCGTTCAGCCGATCAAGGATCTTCAGAATGGTTGCGAGGGTGTTGGCGGCCTCTACATGGTTGGGTTCAATGCTGAGCGCGTGTTCAAAACAGAGTGCTGCTTCTTCCATGCGTGTTAATCGGCGCAACAGGAGACCCAGGTTGTAGTGAACCTTGACGTCCCTTGGTTTGAGTGCCACGGTGCGCTGATAGAGCGCCATTGCATCTTCGAGCTGGCCTTTTTTCTCTAGTACGCCTGCGAGGTTGTTGAGCGCGTCTGCATAATCAGGCTCCGTGGTCAGGGCGCGGCGGAGGATGGCTTCCGCTTCATCTAATCGGTTTTGACTGAACAGTGCCAAGCCTAGGTTGTTCAAGGCTTCTGGCCAGTCAGGACGTAACGTCAGTGCTTTGGTGAGGTACTGTTCTGCCTCTGCGTAGTGACCACGCTGGCTTTCTAGGGTGCCGAGTAGGTACAACACTTGAGAATGTTTCGGGCGGGATGCCAAAATCTGCCGATAGAGTACCTCTGCACCGGCCAGATCGCCTTGCTCGTGGCGCTGAAAAGCTTTTTGGAATCGTCGTTCGTCTTCTTGGTCACGGGCACGGTGGATGTTGCGCATCTAGGTTCTCCTGTTGACGTCCCTGTGGACGCCCCTGTGACGATAGTATGCCCTGGTCGCGCCGTGTTCGGTAAATTGGTAGACTGTCGCTGTCCTAGCAAAATGTTGAAGGTGAGAGTGTAGTGAAACGCTTCATGGAATTGGTAGAAGAGGTGCGGCCCTTGGTACAAGAAATATTGCCCTGGGATCTGGCACCTGAGCTGAGGTCGGGTCAGCCGATCCTGCTGGTCGACATTCGTGAACCCTACGAGTTTGATGTTGTTCACGTCCCTGATTCGCTCAACGTGCCCCGTGGCATTGTAGAGCAGGCCTCCGAGATGGGCTACGAGGAGACGGTGGAACGCCTGGCGAAAGCACGCGATGATCAGGTGATCCTGATCTGTCGTTCGGGACACCGCAGTGTCTTGACAGCGCATGTATTACAGTTGATGGGTTTTCGTCACGTTCGATCGCTGCGGTTAGGATTGCGCGGTTGGAATGATTTTGAGTTGCCGCTCTTGGACGCCCAAGGTCAAGTGATCGATACGGATGAGGCGGATCGCTATTTTAACCCTCGCCAACCAAACGTCGGGGATGCCCCGTTGCGTTCATGATCAGTCAATCGCTAGAACCGTTTCTCCCGAACAAACACCAGGTGAGGCAGTCCTTCGACCGGGTGGCGACGCGCTATGATGAGGGTGCGGTTCTACAACAGGTGGTGGGAGCACGCCTTTTAGATCGCCTCTCAGAAGTACGTCTGGCGCCGGATCGGGTGTTGGATGCAGGCGCAGGAACAGGACGCGGCACCGTGGCGTTGGCGGAACGCTATCCGCAGGCACGAGTGATTGCTGTAGACAGTGCGCCGTCGATGTTGCGACAAGCGCGTCGACGTGCTGTTGGATGGCAGGGATGGCGATCGGGGGTAGAACGCCTTCTGCGTCTGATTCGGCGGAATCCGAGAGAGGGTTTTGTTTGTGCGGATGTCGATGCGTTACCTTTTGCACCTGACAGCATCGATCTGATCCACTCAAACCTGACGTTGCAATGGTGTCCGGATCTGGATCGCACCTTTCAGGAATGGGGGCGGATTCTACGTTCCGATGGCTTGCTGGTCTTCACAACGTTTGGGCCGGATACGCTTCGCGAATTGCGTAACGCCTGGCGCACGGTGGACGATTACAGCCATGTGAATGCTTTCTTGGATATGCACGATATAGGCGATACGCTTACCCGTGCTGGTTTTTGTGGCATTGTAATGGATGTGGAGCACATGACCCTAACCTACGGAGACTTGGCGGGACTGATGCGTGACCTGAAAGGTATCGGTGCCCACAATGTCACCCAGGGTCGCCTGCGTGGGTTGACGGGACGGGGGCGGCTCCATCAACTCACGAACGCTTACGAGAAATTCCGGCAGGAGGGTCGCCTGCCTGCCACCTATGAGATTATCTATGGCCACGCTTGGTTTCCTGCCACCCGTTCCCTACGATCTCCCCAGGCAGTCACCATACCCGTGGGACAGATCCGGCGTCCAGGGGATGTGCCGTGAATGCCTCGTTAGAACAAACAGAAGAACAAACCGAACCATCCCCTGATCACTCTCCGATAGATCCTGTCGATGGTCGCTGGGCCTCCTCTAAGAAATATCCAACCCTTCTTCAAAGGCGAGCCTTTGCTGGCCTTTGGATAAGAACAGTTGCCGCCTTCACGGACTTGCTCTTCTTTGTTCTGTTCTCTGGGATGGTCTATTTGCATTTGTCCGATTGGCTGGCGGACACTGTGTTTGAACAGACGCCAAGCATTCAGATTGCTCTGTTCTTAATCAGTGCTCTCTTTTATCTGTTTATATTGACACTGTACTTTGAAAAAACCATGACAACCCCTGGGAGAGCAATCTTTTCTATCTGCATTCTGGATGCAACCTCCATGGGCAAACCAACGACCGCACAGTTCATCAAACGCCACCTGTATTATACCGCCTCTTTCATGCCACTAATGCTGGGTTTCTTTTGGATTATATTCGACGCAAGAAAACAAGGGTGGCATGATAAATTATCCAATACAGTCATCCTCCGTACAACCTATAAGAAACCGAAAAAGATTACCCGTCGGATCTGGAGGATTATTATGATTCTTGTAGTTGGTATTCTGTTGGTAGGTGGTTTTGTATTGTTCATGCCGAGCATCGTCGAATTCCTGCATCGGTTTATTATCTTTTGACTTTTAGCATACCCCTATCCTTTCAGGAGAGGGGTGGCAGATTGTGTTGTTTTAGAACGACAAAAGCAGTAAGATAATAATAAAATTATGATAATAAAATGAAATGATAATAAAGGGCGACTGCTCAGCAGCATCGAAAATAAGTCAAAAACAAGTCAAAACCAGCACACTCCCCTCCCCAACCCTCCCCTTCGGGGAGGGGCGAGCTGAAAATCAGAATCTCATTTCTCTATCTGCTTCAAAAAATCAATGGGAGGCACTGATGATAGAAGGCAACGTGACAAAGAGTGTTCTGATCACGGGTTGTTCTTCGGGCATTGGTCTTGCGGTGGCAGAAGGTCTATCAGCCCGTGGCTGGCAAACCTTTGCGAGTGCGCGGCAGCCAGAGGATGTAGAAAAACTCAACGCGATGGGACTGAACGGATTATTGCTCGATGTGTGCGATTCTCGTTCGATCCGCGCCGCCGTTGCAGAAGTCCTAGATCGCACCAACGGCACACTCGACGCCTTGTGCAATAACGCAGGCTACGGCCAACCTGGTGCCGTCGAAGACCTCTCCCGTGAAGCACTGCGCGAACAGTTTGAAACCAATGTATTCGGTACCCACGAACTTACCTCCCTGGTATTGCCCGTCATGCGTCGCCAACGACAGGGGCGTATCGTGTTCATCAGTTCGCTGCTCGGCTACGTGGCGCTCCCCTACCGAGGGGCTTACAACGCCAGCAAATACGCCCTAGAAGGATTGGCCGATACGTTGCGTCTAGAATTGCGTGGCACAGGCATTTCGGTCAGTCTCATTGAACCTGGGCCTATCCGTAGCCGCTTTCGGGCCAATGCGTATCTCGCATTTCAACGCAACATTGATCCCGTTAGAAGTCTCCACGCCGCGCAGTACGCGACGATGGAACGACGCTTCAAAACCAAAGGATCGGTTTCGATCTTCACCAGAGGCGTGGGCACCGTGCGTGCCAAGGTGGTTCACGCCCTAGAGAACCCTCATCCACACGCTCGCTATCCGGTCACGATACCGGCGTATCTGTTCGATTTCCTACGGCGTTTTTTACCTGGGCGTGCGCTGGATCGCATCCTCTGGGAAGTCGGAGAAGCCGAGCGGCGCTGATATGCTATGATCGTTTCACTCGCTGCACAAGGGTTTGATATCGAATACCTGGTTCCTTCCCTATCTGACCATGCGTCTTGAGGTGTCGTGTGCAATCCTACTCTGCCTATTTTGTGCGTTACTCTTCGATCAAGAAGGCCACGGAATTCTTTGGAAAGAAGGTTGAGATACTTCCCAATTCTTCGTGGGTACTCTGCGGTTTTGAACCCGACGACGAGCTGCCGAATGAGGAAATACTCTCCGGTGAAGTTTCCCTGACCGAAGCCAAATCAAGAGAATTGGGAGAAATCTTTTTTGTCTATGGGGATACTTCCGCAGATTGGTTTGTCTATGAACATGCACAGGATGGTAGGCTGTTGCGAAAATTGGTCTGGTTTACCCTACCCGATGACGAGTGGAATGCCGGTTGGGTGTTGGTAGAAGGGGAACCGGAAGCGTGGGAAGCAGCGCTGTTTCGTCCAGACGGTTTGGAACGATACCTGGAAAATGAGGGGCAACGACTAAAAGATGAGGGGCGTGTTGACGAGGTGGCGGCCATGGAGTCGGAAATCAGACAACTGTGGAACCTAAAACAGATTACCGTTGGCAAGACACTGCCATTCTGTGATGGGACAGTGGCTCTCCTCGTGGAGAAGAGCTACGGCATCAGCCGTACTGGTCAACCTTGAAACCCTAGGGCGTAGAGCCATGGGGTGGTTCGACAAGCTCCCCCCCTTTACCTCTCCGACCTTAAAGGGCGGTTGTTCTCGGAGACTTTACGATGAAGTATCCCCTTGTCTTGGTTGGCGTTGTGTTGGTCGTCAAGGATACCCAGCGCCTCTCGGAGGCGGAGAATGCCTATCAGGAGGCGCTCAAGATTCGCCGCGAACTGGCAGAGAAAAATCCCGCCGCATATGGGCCGAAACTGGCGCAGACTCTGAGGAATCTTGCAAACCTCTACAAAGCCAATCACCAGCCCGAAAAGGTCAAGGCGCTTGAAGAGGAGGTAGGCAAAATAATGGCAAAGTAAAAAAGTGTGGCATAGCCACGAACAGCCAGCCGTGGATTTTGTTGTTCATTGCATTTTGGATCATGGATGTATAGGATGGGTCTGATGTCCATCAAGCGGTGGGCATAGACGGGGGTGCGGGTAACCACGAAATCGTATCCTTTTATCCTAACCCTGAAGATCAGGGTTTTTCGGAGAACACTCATGAAATTGACTACCGCTCTACTCATTGTCGGTTCTGTCCTGACAAGTGGTGTTGTATACGCGAATGCCGATGATACAAAATGGATCAACCAGTGCGTAGTGGATAATGCGGACGCAAAAGTCTCCGCCGAGGTAGTGAAGAAATATTGCGAATGTATGAATAATAAGATGAGTGAGAATGATGCACAAAGCATCACTAAGTGGGAAAAGACGCACCCTGTCGAAGAGAAAGAATGTGATAAGGCGTCTGGTTGGGATAAGTAACAAGAAAAAAGCTACGCATTTAGTTATGCGTAGCTTTTCATTATGTGGATGCGTTGCCGGATCGGTGGCAACGTGGGTGACAGAGATTACTCAGAGCAGTCGGACACGACCACACGGCACTTAGGATCGCCGCACTCCTCCATAGCTTTCTGCTTCGCAATGGCTTCTGTACTGCCCCAGCCTTTGCCCGCATATTTCTTGGTCGCTGCGTAGGCACCACAGACATCGTAACGGACAACCACCTCGCAGCCTGTGTTTCCAACCTTCCTGCAATCCTTGAGAGCGTCAGCGGCGGCTGCCTCACGAGTATCGCCACGGCCGACGCCATAGCCGACTTCCGATGCTTTGGTGCCCTCAGCATCGACAACCGCGATGGCTCCTGCGGCAAACGTGGCCGTGGAAGTCAATAAAGTACACATCAGAACAAGCACCCCGACAAGCCAACGAATCATGAGATTTCTCCAAATGTTAGACCAAACCACCGTTCTTCAGGACTTATCCAAACCTTATCGTACGGTTTGTGTGCCTGATTTCTGCTTCACAGGAGGAGTCTTACGCGGTTTGCGCCGCAGCCGACTACTCCCCAGGTCTCACGACCTCTCCACAGACTTGAGATCCCGTGGAACTCGCGGGCCAGGAGCAGATGGTGCGCCTCAACGCATCAAAGTATATCCATCGTACAGATCAAGGCCAGCGATCCATTCCTCTGTGATTGCCGTCGCATCACAGAGATCGATCTAGAGTATCTCCAATTGTTGCAAATTCGCGTTCATTAGTCCAGTAATCGTGTGATCCGAAACCTCACCAGTGAATCACCACGGCACCGTCTTGGTTCACAGTGCCTTCTACGACGCGCTGAGAACTTTCGTTGCGCACGGAGACATGTTCTCCGACACCCGCATCGGCAAGCGCAATACCAACACTCCGTACCGACAATCCGCTGCCTTCTGCCACGAGACTCACTCGATCGCCTCGATGAATCAGTCGAACCGATTGGACTGCATCAGGGGTCAAGATCATGCCTGCGCTGAGGACGCGTGTAGCTATTTTGCCGATCATTTGATTGGGATCGCTTACGTAGCTCCCGGAGATATCTCCTCCGTCCCGTTTTTCGACGCTGATATCCGCAGCGCGGATGACCTGATCGCGAAACAGAGGGTGCGCAGCAATCACCACGAACACAGGCACCGAGACCTTCGCAGGGACGTACAGCGACCAGGCATGGGGAGCCGTGCAATGCACAGCCACCAACGTTCGACCACTGGAACGACTCCCTGGGGCCAGCGACACCTCCAGCGGCGCAGTGCACGCGCTAAGGCGCAAGCGAGAATCCAGCGTATCCACCACAACGGAGGCTTGTCCCGCCCCCCCCTCCTGTAATCCGAGGAGGAAATGCTGAACAGACGCTGCGACAGAATCCAGACTCTGGATCTCCTGTGTGGACTCCGCAAACGAGGGCAATACACACTGGCTGGTCAAGAACAGCGCCAGCAGCAAGTAGGGAGAGAATGGTCTGCTGTGCATGGTTTTTCTGTTTCTCCAGCAGGGGGGTAGCTGTTCGTTTGTAAACAGTCTAGTCGTCCGCGTCAAAATGCAGGACGTGGGGACTCTCTGGATCGGGGGAACAACCCAGGCCAATAGAACCGCTTCCCTGCAAAGGAAACTCCTCCAGGTGAAGGACAACCTCACGCCCGTCTTTGGTGCGCACAAAAGTTCCGTTGGTGCTCTGATCTTTGATCATAAACTTCCCGCTTCGATACTCGATCTTAGCGTGCATCCGAGAAGCCAATGGCTCGGCTGTGACCAGATCGGCGTTCTTACGCCCTAGGGTTACACTCGGACGCTGGGGGCCAATCTCGACACGCTGATCGTCTAACACCAAACGCAACAATCGCCGCACCGCCACAACTGGTTTGGGCGCAAAACCACCCATAGAAGTTACATCCTCGTGCTTCCAGATAATCTCATGGATCTCGATCTCTTCCTGCTTCCCTTTCACCTGCATACGCCCCAGGTAGCGCGTATCGAAAGACGATATGCCAAGCGATTCCATCACTTGCACCGTGCACAGGGTCTGGTTCACTTTGGTGAGAGCAGCCACACGCGCCGCTACGTTCACCGTATCGCCGTAGATATCTCCGCCTTCCAGGAGGACAGGGCCGTAGTTGATACCAATCCTGGCACCCATGCGGGTCTGTCCGGCATCCACCCTTTCCAGGGCTTCATGCATGGCTACACTGGCTTTTACGGCCGCCTGTGCAGTGGGAAAGGTACACAAAATGTCATCTCCATCGGATTTGATGACTGTACCCGCCTGGGCAAGTGTGGCGTCGGTCAGCTTGGTGAGACAGCCCGCCACGATCCGGCGAGCCGCCACATCCCCCAGTTTCTCAAAGAGTGCTGTGCTGCCACTAATGTCAGCAAACATAATCGCGAGCATATGGGAATGGTCTGTCATCAGTAGTCTCCGAGAAACCCCGCCGTAGGCGCGTGGAGGAAAGGAGGCGGTTTTAGAGAACCGTCAGTCAAAGAGGCCGATATTTCCTAGCTGGTCAGCCCGTAAGGGCAACGTAGCTTTCGCTTCACTGCTTGTCGTCTGCCCTTCGGCGGACTGGTTGCCTCTCAGATCATCCCGCCAGCAGAACAGATTCCGCCAGGTTGGATGGTGACAGCCAGCGACTCAACAAGACGTGGATGATTGATCGGAATACAGTGCGTGAGGCAGAAAAAGTGCCATGTCCAGCACAGTGTATCATTCCCGTGGTCAGTCGGACAGCACCCAACCTCTTTCTGATAACGGGTTTTAGCAATATCCCTAGGATGTAGTGTGCTTTGAGAGCGTTGTTTTTAGTATGATTTTGTGGGAAAATTTCCAGTCCTGCGATTTTTCCACCGAGAATGCGCAAGGAATGATAGTATCTATCCGTTGATAGGGATGCGCAATATAGCGTACCATGGCACTGTCCTTGTTCGACCCATTCCTTCGTGGACTATGGTCGGGGTGTGCGTGCTCTTTGTGTGAATTCCCATCCGTGTTGTGAACCCATTCCCACAGCGCTGAGTGCTTGTAACGGTATTGCGACAGGACTGTTTCGTGCTCTCCAGCAAATACATTGGCTTCTTGATCGTTGGGCTTATCCTGTGGCTGGTGGCAGAGCAGTCCGGTGCTGCTGTGGTCGCGACCCATGGGGAGTTCGTTGCCTCCGATCAGTGTTCGGCGACCCTCACCCTGCAGGGCTTGAACCCCGGCAATGTCCAGCTAGAACCTGGCAAGGCGTACCGTGCGCTGACTTTGGATCTGCGAGGGGGTGGCTGGATACGCATCATTGTGCCAGATGCACGGCCACGGGTGCGCTGGGCCGATCTAGACTGCGGGGAATACCGTGCGGACTCAGGGACACTCCGGTTTAACCATTTTTTCGATCAAATCGACAATCCGGTGTATGTCGACTATCCACGCCATAAACTCGTCGACATCACGCCGTCGCCCCCCCCCGTGACTCCCCTGGAAGAGCGTCTGCTTGCCCTCTGCGGCTATCCTGGAGACTATCCAGAGCCAGGGGCCTTCCGAACCCTCATCGAGTCAGAAGATGCGCTCTTTGCGGATCTCACCGCTGCCTTGGGCTGCCCCGAAAAAGGCACCGACTGTGGTCATCGTGCTGTGCTCGATCGGGTTACGGATCTCTGGTTTTTGGTGGATGGTTTCCGTCGTGTGTTCTGCGGCGAGCCAAGCGCAACACGCATCGACGGGCCACACTACCGTGGAGCCTTTCTGCAACTGCAACGTCGCGGCTGGGGTGGGCTGATGGCACCGTACCGGGGACAGAAAGAAATCCTCCCTGGAATCCTCTACAGCGTAGGCATCGAACACGAATGGCGCGGTCGACGGGTGCAAACACCGCATACGTCGGGCTATTTCTACACCCTGGATGGCCCACAACTGTTGGTACACGGAACCCGCGCTATCACCCTGCTTGGTGCTCCCAGCACCAAACAGGCTTGTCGCTATCTCATCAAAGATCCAGGATCGGGTATCACCTTCAACAGCGTGGTGATTGGAGAGGGTGGTGGCCTAAGAACCCTATACCCAAGCGTCGTGTCCAACCACACGCTGCCGATCTGCAAGTAGTCTGCAAGTAGATTACCAGCGGGATCGAGGTGTCTGCGGGTGGCACAGAGAATAGACCGCAGCCGCGACGAATAAAATGCCGCCAATCACCGCCAAAAGACCCCCAAATCCCATTACCCCCATGGCGATTTTGGCACCCAGTGTATCCAGTCCTTGTGCCGATCCGGCAACCTTGCGTTGAATGCCCATGGCACCAGAAGCTGCAAGCCCACTCACATGCAAAAATTGTCCTATGGCATACACCCAGGGTTGTAGGGTGGCGATGCGAGGGGGCGGTGGCGAAAAACCCAACAAGGGCAGCAGGTGGTAGGTGAGCCCCATCAGCGCCAGGGTAACGCCGACAATGGCACCGTGATAGTGTGCAGGGATAATGGTATTGACCCCAGAGATCACCCACCCCAGCACCCCCCCTACAGCAAACAGCAGGAGCGATGCTGTCAGTGCTGCGTACAGCGGTTTTTCATCGGGAGACAGTTCACCGCGTCGTTGTAACAACCCATAGGCAACGATGAGACCCATGGGGAGGGCAGCGAGACCACCCCCCACTCGCATCAGCGCAGCGAAGGCGCTGTGTGCCTCAGGGGAATCCACCGCATAGAGCCCATAGATCGCAGGAACGATGAGGATGGGCAGTACCCCAAGGACCAGCAGCCCCTGTAGCACACGCACCGATACGCGCAGCGTGACCCCCAATCCAGCCGCAAGACCGAGCCAAGCCGCTACCATGATCTGGGTATAGGCGAACTGCACGGTGTGACCCCCGCCCCAGAACAGCAGCTCAAAATAAGCCTGCCCTGTCCACCCCGTGAGGTGCCACCACGTCCAGCCGAGGGCCAGAAGTGCCGCAATCGCGGCCATCGCAGCGGTGATCGCGGCCAATCGATCGGGACGTGTCCATTCGGTGTGGGTGGTAATTTGCCGCAAAGTCAACACTGCATGGAGCACCACCCCCAACGCGAACACAGCCAGACCCCCGAAAAACAACGGATTGCGTAAAATGGGAACATAGTTGTTCAAAAAGGGTTCACTGTGCCCGGCAAAAGGACTGAGTGCGATCCCAAGGCAGCCCATGGTGGCCAACGCCAACGCAATGCGGTGCGGGAAAGAGACAGTGCGTTCTCCCAAACTCCAGAGTACACCGCCAAAAGCAAGAAACCAGACGAGCACCGACTGATTGACGTGGATGATTAGGGTGGTGCGGAAAAAGTCCAGTGTTGGGAACCAATCCGACACCCCCGGGGTGCGTGCTAACGCCAAGAGGATGGCAAAGAGTCCCGCGATTCCCAAGGCTGCAATACCGAGCAGCAACCAACCAAGCGCCAGTTCCCGTGCAGGCAGAGAGGGGGGTTCAGTTCGCAGGGTCGAGGGGTAGGTCGAAGACGGCCCCCGCACAGGTTCGGGTTCGACTTCTGTTGGATCCCGATCGGATTGCATGTGATTCATTGGCGGCCTCAAACGGTGAGAGAAGGAAAGGGGATCAATGCTTCGCGTGATCCTCGTCGCTTTCCCTACTGACTGTCAAACAAAGAAAAGAATGGTACCTGGAACTGCATTGGACTTGTAGCTGTGGGTGGTAGAGGTGTATACTTTCCGGATCATCAGTGTTGTATTCCTGTTTCTGTTCTGCAAACGGTGGGAGATTGGGTCATGTATGCGGTGGTCATGACGGGTGGCAAGCAGTACCGAGTGAGTCCAGGCGATCAATTGCACGTTGAGACGCTGCCTACAAACGAAGGGGAGACCGTTACCCTCGATAAAGTGCTGTTGATCGCCGATGGCGCTCAGCTCACCATCGGTACGCCGTACGTCGAAGGCGGCAAGGTGATGGCTACGGTGCTCAAACATGGGCGGGAGGACAAGGTGCACATCCTCAAATTCAGGCGCCGCAAGCATTTTCAAAAAGTGACCGGTCATCGACAGAATTACACAGAGATCAAAATCACGGACATCTTTCCTGCCACTGCATCGGACTAGTGCTGGTGCAGTTCGTTCATTCTCAATATATATAATGAATATATATAATATATAGGGGTGTCACACCATGGCACATAAAAAAGCAGGCGGTAGTACCCGCAACGGTCGTGATTCTGAGTCGAAACGCTTAGGCGTCAAACGATTCGGAGGCGAACAGGTCAACGCAGGAGCCATCTTGGTACGACAACGTGGAACCCATTTTCATCCTGGGGTCAATGTAGGCCGAGGCGGGGATGATACCCTGTATGCCAAAGCGGGGGGGCGGGTTGTCTTCGAGACCAAAGGCCCGCTTTCGCGCAAGTACGTCAGTATTGTTGCTGAGGTTGCGTGAAATTTGTCGATGAGGTCACGATTCGTGTCGTCGCAGGCGACGGCGGGAACGGTTGCCTGAGTTTTCGCCGTGAAAAGTTTATCCCACGAGGTGGCCCGAACGGCGGGGATGGGGGCGACGGTGGCAGTGTGTATCTCATCGCGGATCCTTCTCTCAACACGTTGGTAGATTTTCGCTTTGTTCGCCTGTGGGACGCAGAACGCGGCCAGAACGGTGGCGGTGCCGATTGTACAGGCCGTTCGGGGGCGGATCGGTATATCCGTGTCCCCCTCGGTACGGTGGCGACAGACGTCGAAACCGGCGAAACACTGGGAGACCTTGTGCACGCCAATCAGGTCTTGCGCGTAGCCCAAGGCGGTTTCCACGGTTTAGGCAACGCTCGTTTCAAAAGCAGTACCAACCGAGCGCCACGTCAAACCACCCACGGAACGCCTGGCGAAGCGCGTGATTTGCGCCTCGAACTCAAGTTGTTGGCTGATGTGGGTTTGTTGGGTCTTCCCAACGCCGGAAAATCCTCGTTCATCCGCCAAGTCACTGCGGCCCGTCCGAAGGTTGCTGACTATCCTTTCACAACCCTGTACCCACACCTTGGGGTGGTTAGTGTCGGGATTGATCGTAGCTTTGTGATCGCTGACATTCCTGGTCTCATCGAGGGTGCTGCCGAAGGCGCTGGCTTGGGGACTCGTTTTCTAAAACACCTTTCGCGTACCCGCTTGCTGTTGCACATCGTCGATGTACTGCCGAGCACGGGCGATCCGATCGAAGATGTCCAGCGCATTGAACACGAGCTGGTCTGTTATAGCACACAATTGGCAGCGCAAGAACGCTGGTTGGTCGTCAACAAAGCCGATCTGCTGCCCGAAGCGGACGCAGCCGAGTACCTGGATCAGATGATCACCGGATTGGGATGGGATCGCCCTGTGTTTTTGATATCGAGCCTCTCTGGCGCGGGATGTCGGGATCTCGTCCTCCGCATCATGGATCACCTAGAAGCACATCCTCTTGTTCTCTCTGCGGATATCTGCCTGCCCCCAGAAGCCCATCCTTCTGTGCCTGACCTAGAAGCACATGCTCCTGTTCCGTCTACGGACACCCCTCTCTGTCTAGAACCGAACACCCATGACCCTCTCTACCCACGCCCTGCCACGACTGACGGATGCACATTGCCACCTGGATCGTCTTGATCCGGTTTCCTTTGGCGGGGAACCAGGAGAGGCCCTGGCTGCTGCCAGAGCAGTGGGGGTAGAGCGTCTTTTGTGCGTCTCGGTCTATATGGAGCATTTTCCGATCCTCATCGGGATCGCAACACGCTTTCCAGAGGTTGACATTTCTGTGGGGGCGCATCCTACGGAGCACGTCTCCCACGAGCCAACCGTGGAGGAATTGGTCGCGCTCGCGCAAGATCCGAAGGTCGTTGCGATCGGTGAAACGGGGTTGGATTACCACGATCCGCGCACTGACAGAGCGCAGCAACAAGAACGCTTCCGGTGTCACATCCGTGCCGCGAGAGTGATGGTGATACCTCTCATCATCCATACCCGCGATGCCCGTGCAGATACCCTCCGTATCTTGCGAGAAGAGGATGCGCGAGAGGTCGGCGGGATGATGCACTGCTTCACCGAAGACTGGCCGACAGCACGGAGTGCGTTGGATCTCGGTTTCTATATCTCTTTTTCAGGGATCATTACGTTCCGCAATGCTGCCGACTTGCGCAAAATCGCTGCACAAGTGCCGCTGGATCGCCTGCTGATCGAAACGGATGCACCCTACCTCGCACCGGCTCCCCATCGGGGCAAGCCAAACCATCCTGCATTGATACGCTACGTTGCAGAACACCTGGCACATTTGCGGAACATGGACGTCACCGCCCTAGCAGAGGCCACCACGATCAACTTTTTGCGTTTAACGCGGGTGTGAACCTTTCACTCTTTCACTCTTTCACTCTGTGATCATCCGCATATATTGCGGATATGCCTGTTCACGACTCAGATCATTTTCAAGCAATATCCAGTTTTCGCGTTTTTCTTTCTCGCGGAAATGGTTGAATTTATAGGTCATGTACATCATGCGGTTTCTATCATTCTGGACAAACTCTGCTTCCAAGGCCACCCCATCAGCCCGCGCCATGTTCCGCAGATAGTTGATCATGACCGTGCCAACACCACGCGACATGACACGACAGGACATGAGAAATAATTTGATCAACCACGTTTTCTCACGCTTTTCTACCAACACTAGGCCGATTTTCCCGTAGGTACCGTATTTGTCCTCCAGTCCGGCAACCAACAGCAAATAATCCGGTGACTGACTGAAGGCGCTCAATTCATCGTAATCATAGGTATACGCTGTAGTATTCAGCTGGTTGGTACGTTGTGTCAGTTCTTCCGCACGTTTCAAATCGTCCTGTTTGGCACGTTGAATCGTTAGCACCATATTGAGCGTTTCTAGAAACGCATCTTTCGGCCCTTCAAAGCGATCTTCGACATCTTTCCGACGAAGGTCACTCTGGTACATCTCCCGCCGCCGCCGAGAATCCTCTGTAATAAAATGCGGCTGCATGACCGCGAGATTCGCTACCTGTGCGATTTCTGTAGCATCGATGGTCAGCACCTTGGGGTGACTGAAGGCCACTTCTTCGCGCTCAAAGGCTTGATCATCGATAAAGGCAAGGGTATCTATACCGATGTTGATGAGCGTTGCGATGTTCTGGATCGACTCTGATTTTGCACTCCAGTTGATCTGCGGATAAAGAAAGTAATCAAACAATCCCAGTTGACGCAATTTTTTCTCTGCCAATGCGTGATCGTTTTTGCTAGCGATGGATTGCAAAATACCGCGATCATCCAGCGTTCTGATCAATGCCCGTGCGTCTGGATGGGGGGTGACTTCCTGATCTTCCAACAGGGTACCACGCCATAAGGTATTGTCGAGATCCCAGACGAGACACTTGATTTTGTGATCTTTGCCTTTTCCACTGGCCATTACTTCCCCTCCCCCTCTATTGCAGAGGATCGACGCGCTGCACGTTTTGCCACAAGATGCTGCTGATAGCCCGATTTTGCAATGATAATCTGCTGCATCTGGTTGCTTCCCTCGATAATCTCCATAATTTTTGCGTCTCGATAATAACGTTGTACCGGATAATCGCTTGAGCAACCATTGGCCCCATGAATCTGTACAGCCGCATTGGTCACTTGTGCGGCGACCCGTGACGCAAAATATTTTGCCATCGAGGTTTCCATGATCAATGACGGATCGCCACGATCCTTCAAGAAAGCCGAATGGTAATTGAGCATCCGCGCAGCTTTCACATTGACAATCATCTCTGCCAACATTTCTTGGATGAGCTGGTGTTTATTCAGCGTGACGTCGAACTGATAGCGTTCGCCTGAATAAGAGAGCGAAGCATCCAGCGCGGCTTGGGCGAGTCCGACACACCCCCAGCCGACACAGTAACGACCATGATCGAGCGCGGTGCCCGCAATGTGTGAGAAACCAAAACCAACCTTTCCGACCAGATTTTCTGGTGGAATGATCACATCACGCATGATCAGGCGGGCGATGTTTGCGGAACGAAAACCGAGCATGCCATAAATCGGCTCTGACGAGAAACCAGGCATGTTTCGTTCGACGAGAAAACCCGTGGGTTTTTCATTGACCTTGGCAATCACCAAAATGAGGTTGGCGGATGCGCCAAAGGATATCCAACGCTTTTCTGCATTCAGCACATAACTGCCATCGGGTTGTGCCACCGCGATGCTCTGAATGCTCTTTGCGTCACTGCCCACATTCGGCTCGGTAAGGCCAAACGCACCGATGGTCTCACCTGTTGCCAATACGGGCAACCATCGTGCACGCTGTGCTGCAGTACCCCATTTTGCGATGGATTGGATCACCATGCCATGCACCGTGAGCAAGCTCAGCAAGGATGCACTGCCGCGTCCCACTTCCTCACACAGCAAACCCCACGTCAACGCATCCATGCCCTCGCCGCCGTATTCTTTGGCGACCAAGGCACCGAGATACCCGGGTGCTGCTAATTTTGCAATGAGATCGGGTGGTGTTTGTTCGCGGTTGTCATTGGCATCGGCAACCGGCACTACATGCTGTTCAACCCACTGGCGGAATCCGGCTTGCGCGGTACGCTGTTCTGCGGTTAAGTCAAAATCCATCACAGCCACTCCCATTACTTCTACTGCTTGGACTGTATAAAGGCAACGATCGCATTGACCGACTTAAAGTTTTCGTAATCAAGGTCTTCGTTGGCTACCGTGATGCCATATTGCTTCTCGACGAACAACACCAACTGCATGGCAAACAGTGAATTGACCATTCCGGATCCAAAAAGATCATGGTCGCCCTCTACCTCTTGGTCACTGATGAATTGCCAGAGAAAACCGCGCACTGCCTCTTCGATGGTACCCATTGTGCACTCGTTCACTTGTATTTGTAGAAACCTTCGCCACTTTTACGCCCCAATAAACCGGCGGCAACCATTTTTTTCAGCAACGGGCACGGACGATATTTGCTATCGTTATAACTCTCCCAGAGCACTTCCACGGAATAAAGAATGGTATCGAGACCGATGAGATCGGCCGTCTCTAAGGGTCCCATTTTATGTCCAAAACACTTTTTGTGTATATCATCGACCTGTGCAGCGGTCGCCACGCCATCGTGGACAACAAAAATCGCCTCATTCACCGTCAACATCAGCACACGGTTGGAGACAAACCCGGGGGCATCGTTGACGACAATGCCATCTTTGCCCATCGCCGCCAGAAAATCGAGGCCGATGGTAATGGTTTCGGGGCTGGTGTGGTAGCCTTTGATGACCTCGACCGTGGTTTTCATCGGCACGGGATTCATAAAGTGCATGCCAATGATTTTGTCTGGACGTTTGGTCAGGGATGCCAAGCGCGTGATAGAGAAACAGGAAGTATCGGCAGCCACTCGCGCTTCAGGGGGGGCATATTGGTCGATCAACGGATATACGGCCTGTTTGACTTCCCATTTTTCGGAGGCGTTCTCGACGACAAAATAAGCGTCTGAGAGATTGCTGTAATCGGTGGTAAATTCGATACGATTCATGACCGTATCTAGTGGCTCTACTTTTGTTTTGTCCTTGGCATAAAACGCAGAGAAGCGGACATTCTTGCGAATTTCCGCTTCCGTTCGTTTCAACGCCTCTTCGCTAATGTCAATCAGTACCACGGTAAAGCCGCTCTGCGCAAGGTTTTGGGCCACACCGCTACCCATCACACCCGCACCAACGACGCCAACGGTCTTGTTATTCATCACAACTCCTGTTGCCGGAGAATAAGATGTAGCAGAAATAAAAACACTTTTGACTTTAGGATTAAGCCCCTTCCCCTCTGGGGGGAATGGGCTGGGGGAGACAGGGTGGTTTGATCTTGGTTTTGATATCTTCAAGAATCTTGATCTAAAAACAAATCAAAACCAGCACCCTACCTCTCCCCAACCCTTCTCCTTTCAGGAGAGGGGCGCACTAAAAGTCGAAAGATTGTGTCCAATCATGCACATGCCTTCAAAAGGTGCCGCGCAAGCAATGGCCATTGTTCGAAGATCCCAAAGTGACCTCCATGCAAAGGGCACAAAGTCACTCCCTCCGTACTCTCCTGCTGCCACGGCATCAACGACTCAGTAGTAATCTCCCTATCCTCGATACCGTAGAACACGGTGATCGGAACCCCAAGCGGCTTCTGGGGTGCACGGTATTGATAACACTCCAATGCCTTGATATCGGCCCGCAGCACAGGCTCAAAATACTCCATAAGCTCACGATGCAATTTTACCTCAGGGGGCACACCACCGAGACCCTCAATATAGGCCCAAAACGCAGGAGAGGGTAACGTATGCTTAGGGGGTGGCATCAGGATTTCCGCAGCTGGCACCGAAGGAGACGCACGACCACTGCAAAACAGATGTTTTGGCAAGGGCAACGCAGCTTCTGCAATACGCCTTGCCAACAAATAAGCCAGCAAAGACCCCATACTATGACCAAAGATCGCATAGGGGTGATCGGTCAATTCATGCTGAATACGATGGAAGACATCGTCGGCCATGTGTTCCATGTCGGTAATCAACGGTTCATGACTTCGACGACCACGACCAGGGGGATCGATCGCTTGCAGGTTGACCGCTGGTTTCAACAACGGTTGTAGATTCCGATAGACCAGTGAGTGACCACCCGCATAGGGAAGCGCATAGAGGTTCATGGCGTTTTTAGATCACAGTGCAAAAGGCAGCGTTACAGAAGCGTTGTGGTATTGCAAGAGGGTGTTGCATCAGGATTATGGTAGGGCAATAATTGGCCAGCGTCCATTTTTAGTACACGATTCGCACAGTAAAAATACTTGTCGTCGTGGGTGGCTGCAATAATCACACGCCCTTCCTGCCGTAATTGTGGCAAAATATTCTGGTAGAAGTTTTGTCTGAACTGAGGGTCTTGATCTGCTGCCAGTTCGTCAAAGACACACACAGGTCTGTTTTCGAGAACCGACACAATAAAAGCAAGCCGTTTGCGTTGTCCTGTGGACAGATCACGAGTAGTGAAACGCCCATTGACATATTTTGTTTTCTTGTCGAGTTCCATCAACCGCAACAACTCATGGAGTCTCTTTTCGTCTACATTTTCTAATCCGTACAACCGATCAAACAAATAAAAATCAGTAAAAATAATAGAAAATAACTCACGATACCGTTGACGATTCAATTCATCGATACGCTGATTGTCCACGGTAATATCCCCGCCATCCTGGGCATAAAGACCGCACAACAGTTTTAGGAAAGTCGATTTACCGCTTCCATTCCCACCAATGATGAATACAATCTCGCCCTTACGCAGCGCCAGATTCAATGGGCCAACACTGAACAGCGGCCGACCACCGTCATCCAGATAGGAGAAAGACACATCCTGAAATGCAATCTCGCCAACAAACGGTAGCGGCTGCACAACACCTCGTTGCATGGTCTCGTGATGGCGTTTTTCCATTTCATCCAACTGCGCTTCCAATGCGTAGATCTGTTGAATCGTGACGTTGACCTTCGCAAGCATGGGAAACGCATTCACAAGACCGTTGATCGGCCCCATAATGAAAAAGATGGTTGCGCAGATTTTAAATACATTCCCCGCTTGTCCCTCGTCAAAAATGGGAACAATAAAAACCAGAACCACGAGTAGACTGTAAAACGATATTTGCGAAAACATGGAGTCGAAAATAAGCCGCATATTGGCATCAACCTTGAGCTTTCGATACTCATCAGAAGCATTGCTGATGTATTGAAACAGCTTATCGCTTTTGCGACGATTGACTTTTAGTTCTTTAAAACCGTTCAGCACAGACGATATAGCACTAAACACTTCCGTTTCATTTTTGTAGGCAGATTCAAGTTTCATTCGTACTTTCTGCTGATGACTTGCATAAATCGTCAATGCAACCATCGTAAAACCAACACAGACAAACAGACTGATGATAGAAAGAAAGCTCAGATAAATAATGACCGCAATCAACATGATCACCGACTGTGATCCAATCACCAGCACCAACGCAGCAAACGATATAGCATTACTGTCTTCAGTGATGGGTCGGTAGAACGTAGCGGGATCGTGCGACTCCACAAAGCGCAATTCAGCATTCCGGATTTTATTCACAAGGCGAAGGCGGATCTTTCGAATAAGATCCTCTACGGCTACCATGGTCTCGGTCAAGGCATAACGTTGCGCATAAATAAACAGCAAGAGCCCCACCAAATACATGACAAAAAATCTATCCTCTAATGCACGGTTCGAGATTTGAGAAGCAGCAACATTGATAATCGCAAGCAAAATGGCGTTCGCAGTACCAGAAATCGACGCCATCAACCATATTTTACCCTTTGGGGCATCGGACTCATTGATATAAAAATCGATTAGTTTCTTCATGCGATTATTGTTGCAACAGGCGATGATTCAAAGCAAAAATAACGACCCGTACAGGGTCTTCCCCTATTGGGAAGGCCCTGTCGAACAATCGCCTAACAATATTACATCTTGACGGCGGCTTTCGCGGGTTCAGCAGCAGGCGCCTTACTTGCTTCCTGCGCAGCCGAGACAATCTTCTTGCCTTCTTCAAACTGCTGCTTGAAATACTCGCGCATCTGAACTGGATCAAAAGTCAGAAGCGTGCCACCCGTCTCAAAATGCTGTTCAAATACTTTACCAATGGCATAGGTAGACGCACCGTTGACCACAGGCATACTGAAGGCACCGATCAGCGAACCAACGACCGGCACCGCCTTGATGGCACTAGAGGTCACACGAGCCAAAGACAACGCCACCGTACCGCCCAAGAGCGATGCCATCGCAGAACGGGCCAGATCCTTTTTGAAAGGAACTCCGTAGATCTGGGTCAGGCTGTGCAGCATTTTCAACTGAACTCCGGTCACCACGGCCAGATCCAGCATGGGCACGGGCAACAGGCTAGGAACCATCGAACCAATCGCATAGTTGCGAACAATGGTATCGGCTTCTTGGCGCTTTGAATCTTGGTTTTGAACTTCAGTCATTCTTCATACCCCTATAAAACTGTAGTAGTACACGCAACGAACACCAGGCTGTGATCACACAAATACATTAGACAGAATACAACAAAGCAGTCCCGTTTGTCCATGTCCACAATCACACAAAACACGACTGGTATAACGTACAGCAAGCGTGTGAATAATAGATTACAAAAACCCCTCGTCTCGCTCTTCCTCCCCATTGGTCGCCCGATCAATCAAAGCGGCAATGGCGGCTACCGTCGGTTGTCCAAACAACGCACCCAGCGCCAACTCGACGCGGAACGTTCTGCGCATCATGGCCACCAATTGCGTTAAGAGCAGTGAATTGCCCCCTAGTTCAAAAAAACTATCCTCTACACCAATGCCATCAATCCCAAGGAGTTGCTCCCAGAGGGTTGTAAGCTCGCGTTCTGTGGCGTTGCGGGGGGCGACACACTCGCCGAGCAGTTCTGAGCGTGCATGACCGCTCTTGGTGGACGTTGTTTTGGGTTTGCGCTCCACCCATTGCGCAAGACGCCTCTGCAAATCCCCGCTTGAAAGGATGATCCGTTCCAACGAAGGCCATTCCATCAAACGAGCGAATGCCTCGCAACCCTCGGTGGCGGTCATCCCAAGCTCCAGCGCACTCGCCATACCCTTGGGTTGATCCGGAGGTTGATCGGGTGCTTCAAACATCCACCCTTCCCAGTTGACCGCAAGCCACTGTCCTGGCTGCGCAAGATTGAGTTGTTCGATACGCGCATCCACGTAGAGGTTCGTGGCCGCATATGCCGCGAAACCAAGTCCTCCGAGCATCGGCGAAAGCGACGAACACACCAAACAAAAATCAAACGCACGCCCCGCAAGAAGGGAGGCCAACACTTCAATACCATTGACTTTGGATGGAAATTGCCGCCGATTGGCCAATAGACCCACTTCGTTGCACGCATCGCCCAGGGTCACAAACGAATCCTCGCCCACCAATCCCGCAGCATGGATCACCCCATGCAAGGTGCCAAACCGTTGCTCAGCCTCCACCAACACGCCACCCATCGCAGATTCTTCCGCAACATCTGCGCTGCAGATCAGCAACTCACCACCCGCCGCCTCGATGGACAACAAGCGGCGCAACTGATTAGACAAACGCAGAGGGGTCGTGGGATTGGCCAGATGCTCCAACCAGGTCGATCGCGCTGGCAGGGGGGTACGCGACACCAACACCAGTTTGGCCGCAAGCGTCTTGGCGAAGTAGTGCGCCAACGCAAGGCCAATGTTGCCCAATCCCCCCGTGATCAGATAAACGCCGTCCTGACGCAACCGCGCCGGAATCCCGCTCACCACTGGCAGGGGGGACGGTTCAAACGATTCACGCAAGCGGATGGTGCCTCGCAAGGCCACCGTGCGCGGTGCAGCCTCTTCCGCGAGTTCTGCAACCAGCACAGAGAGACGGGGTGCGCCATCGAGGTCAATCATCCGCGTTGCAAGGTTCGGGTATTCTTGCGCCATCACCCGTAGAGGCCCAAGGGCGGTTGCCTTGGCCGCATCGGGCGTGTTTGCGCTATCGACCGCGCACAGTCGATCGGCCACCAGGGTCAGCGTTATTTCATCACTAAAATAGTGTTTACCCATGGCAGATGCCAACGCCACCATGGCATCAAACGCGAGAGCGCCTGGAGTGCCTGGAGAGCCTGGGAATAGAGTGGATTGGTAAAGCGCAAGATGAACGATCTGCTGGGGCCGCCAGTCCCCAAGGGCCGTGAAGAGTGCCTGTACAGCGTTTGGATCGGCACAATCTAGGCAATACCCCGCTGCCATCGATCCCTGCAGTGGCCCTGTGGAAGGAAAGACCGCTACCACCTCTGTATTCGCGGCTTGGAGAGCCACGGTCAAACGCTTCGCCAACCCTGCAGCATCATAAATGATCAACCAACGGCTGCCTGGGGTCAGAACCGCCCGTGCGGGTGGCAATCGTCGAAAGCCAGGCACATAAAACCAACGCCCGATGTCTGGTTCTTTGTGTACGGGTGCGGTGTCTGAGACTTCCTCGGTGTCGGCAACACGCACAGGCACGGGATCGATCCAGAAGCGTTGTGGCGTCAGAGGGTGCCCTGGGATCGCGACACAACGCTCTGAATCCGCAAGCGCCGACCAATCTAAGGCAACCCCAGCAATCCACAAACGCCCTGCAGTACCCAACAGGTGCGCCTGATCGCCCCCCACCACCGCATGGCGTGGATCAGGCAGCGAAGAGAACACCGCCAAATCAGCAGGACGTTGCGGATGCCGCGAGACCAGCGCGGTCAACACCTGACTCGGTCCGACCTCCAACAATACCCCATCGTTGGCGGCACCGAGATCCGCAAACAGGCGCTCCAACATGCGATCCAAGCGTACCGTGGTGGTGGCCAATCGCAGGTAATGGCTTGGATCCGTCGCTTCTGACGCTGTGATCCAGTGGCCCGTCACGGAACAAAGGTAGGGAATCTTGGGTTCCTGAAAACGGATTTCACGCAACACTTTGGCAAACGGTGCCAAAAACGGTTCCATCAGCGGCGTGTGGAACGGTAACGTCAACGGTACAGGTTGCCACTGTAGTGCGACCGCTTTGAGTTGTTCGATCAGGGTTGCGATCGCCTCTTCGGTGCCGGCGGCAACCACCTGCTGAGGGCCGATCACCATGGCTAGGTAAGTATTTGGGGGGAGGCGTGGTTGCAATTCAGAGGCTGAGCACCACACTGCGATCATGCGTCCTGGTTTGAGCGTTTGTAATAACTGGCGGGCCGCAACCGCGATCGCAAGACCCTCGTGCAACGTCACGACACCTGCCAAGGTTGCTGCAACATACTCGCCCAGGCTATACCCGACCAATGCGCGTGGCACCACCCCCCAAGACAACCAAAGCTGTGCAAGCGCAACATTCACGACGTACAACGGCAGGGGATCCAAGCCCGATAGGTGGCTTGGCGACTCGGCATACAAAAGCGATCGCAGATCGATCCCATGATGGGTCGATAACCATGCTTGGCACTCTTCTAGGGTGGCGCGGAAGCGCGGCTCATCGCGGTAGAGTGCAAGCGCCATGTTAGCGCAGTGGGCATCTTGGCCTGGCAACAAGAAAATCGGGGCAACGCTGCCTGTCGGTGTCTGTCCCTGCACACCCACATCCCGATCGCGAAGCTGTGCACTCGCACTTGCGTGATCATCGGCGGCCACCACCAGGATTCGCCGCCACGGAAAATGACGTCGACCCACTTGTAGTGTGTGGGCAATGTCGGTAAGCGATTGTGCAGGGTGGGCATCGAGGTGATCGGCGAGTTCGGTGCCCATCTGTGCCAAGGCTTCTCGGGTTTTGGCCGCCAGAGGCAGCAACACCCACGGCCGCCCCATGCGAGACGCTTTCGCAGGGGGGGCTTCTTCGACAATGACGTGGGCATTGGTGCCACCGATGCCAAACGAACTGACCCCCGCACGACGCAGTGATCCGGTACGCTTCGGCCAGGGGATCCGTGTCGCGTTGACGAAAAAGGGACTTTCTGGAAGTCCGAGTTTTGGATTGGGTGCCTGAAAATGACACGTCGGCGGAATTTCTCCTGCGTTCATCGCCAAGACGGTCTTGATGAGGCTTGCAACACCGGCGGCCGTGTCGAGGTGTCCGACGTTGCTCTTGAGAGACCCGATGGCACAGTGGCCCACACGCTGGCTGCTCGTGCGAAAGGCTTCGGTCAGGGCTGCGATCTCCACGGAATCGCCGAGATCGGTTGCGGTACCGTGGGTCTCTACGTAGTCGATGGCGTCGGCGGTGATGCCCGCGATCTCCATCGCCTCCAGAATGACCTCAGCTTGTCCCGCAACGCTTGGCGCACTGTATCCGACCTTCAACGACCCATCGTTGTTGATGGCGAAACCGCGAATCACACCATGGATGGTATCGCCTTCTTCGATGGCGTCCTGCAAACGCTTCAGTACCACCAAGGCACAGCCGTTGCCATCGATGGTTCCTGCGGCGTGGCTGTCGAAGGGGCGACAATGACCATCTGGTGACAGTGTTCCACCTTGGGTATAAAAATAGCCTTGATCTTGGGGCAAATGAAGGGAACAACCTCCAGCGACTACGACATCACACTGGTGGCTCAGCAGACTTTGGGCCGCCATCACGGTTGCGACGAGCGACGTCGAGCACGCCGTGTTCATCGTGATCGCTGGGCCTTGCAGGTTGAGCTTGTAGGCAACGCGGGTGGTCGCAAAATCTTTGTCGTTGCTGAGGGTCAAGTGCCAGCCACCGACGCTTTCGAGCAATTCGGGGTGGCTTATGAGATTGTGCAACAAATACCCGTTCAGACCGACACCACCGAACAAGCCGATCCGTCCTGGATAACGCTCTGGATCAATGGCAGCGTGTTCCAATGCACGCCAAACGCCTTCTAACAACAGACGGTGTTGTGGATCGAGGATCTCTGCTTCGCGGGGTGTTAGGTTGAAAAACGCAGCATCGAACAGGTCAATGCCCGTCAAGCGACCGAGAGCCTTGACGTAATCGGGATTGGCCAGGGTAGCTTCATCGACTCCGGCAGTACGCAATTCTTCATCGCTAAAAAAGGTAATCGATTCGACCCCGTCGCGCAGATTCGACCAGAATTGTGCAAGACTCGTAGCACCAGGAACTCGTACATGCATACCAACAATGGCAATTCCAGCCGTTGCAGCGCAGTCATCGTTCGTTGTAGGCATTTTTACACCATTGTGTACAACATGTTGCGTTTCCTGTGCTAGTCAAAAAGATTTGAGTTTTTGACTCTAGGCATAGCCCCTCCGTGGAGGGGTTGGGGATGGGTGGGGGCTTGTTCTGATTTGTCTTGGATGGCTTGATAACATCTTTTATCTTAGACATTACCAAGCTCCAAGACTCTTTAAAGATCAAAATTCTTAAAGATCAAGACCAAATCACCCTGCCTCCCCCAGCTCCTTCCCCCTGGAGGGGAAGGGGTTTACTCCTAAAGTCAGAATCCCAATAAAAGCCCAATAAAAACCCAATGGAAGGGCTTTAACCCTACAATCAAAAGCCCAACGCCTGGCGTCGTGCAGCACTGTCGCGTCGCTTACGGCCACTCGCGACCGCGCTGTTATTCTGCACATCGCTCGATGCCGACAGGAACTGCGCAAGGCTCGCAACCGTCGGATAGCGAAACAGATCCACCGGCGACAAAGGACGCGAAAACTCAGACAGCAACCGTTCTCTGAGAGGCAGCACCATCAACGAGTGTCCACCAATCTCAAAGAAATTGTCATCAACCCCCACCGCAGAACGTTGCAACAATTCGCACCAAATGGCAGCGATCCGCCGTTCTGTGTCGTTGCGGGGGGATTGCAGCGGTGATACCCCCTGACCCACACTCGCCAAAGAAGGCAGCGCCTTACGATCCACCTTGCCATTGGCGGTTAGGGGCAGTTGTTCAAGCACGACGAAATGAGAAGGGATCATGTGATCCGGCAAGCGTTCGCTCAGTGTAGCACGCCACGCACTGACCTGCGGCGCTACGCCCTCGTTCAACACTAGATAGGCACCGAGTCGTCGATCGTGGTCAGTGCTGCCGATCACAACCACCACGGCCTCGCGGATGTCAGGGAGCGCGATCAAGGCCGCCTGAATCTCATCGAGTTCGATACGATATCCGCGTAATTTAATCTGGTTGTCATAGCGACCAAGGTACACAAGTTCGCCATCCGGCTGTAGGCGCACCCGATCGCCCGTGCGGTAGAGTCTCCCGAGAGGAACGGGAGACGGCCCTTCCATGAGGCCCGTCGTGTGAACGTCAATAAATCGCTCTGCGGTCAATTCAGGGCGGTTCAGATAACCAATCGCAACGCCATCCCCCCCAATGTACAGCTCTCCAGGGACGCCCATGGGCACCGGCTGACGCCGTGCATCCAGCACATACAGGCGGGTGTTCCAGATGGGCCGACCGATGGGCACCGCTTCTTCGGACGGCGCAACCCGCCGATCATCGTAAATCGCACACCCCACCACGGTCTCGGTGGGGCCATATTCATTGATGATGTGGGTGTCGGGTGCCGACGCACGCCACGGTGCAACCGTGCGCCCCAACATGGCATCCCCACCCAGCACCAAATAGCGCGTGAGACCCGCAAGCTCCGGCCCTGGAATCATCACGTTCATGAGATCGAGATGGGCGGGCGTGAGCTTCACCAAAGACCAGTCTTGGCCTTTGCCATCGGTGCCTTGGAGGGCAATGCGGATGTTTTCGATCTCTTCGCCAGTGTGCGGCAACAAGTGCAGGGTACGCCCCGACAAGAGCGGCGTGAAAAGACTCGTGATCGTGGCATCAAATCCAATCGAAGAATGCAGCGGTGATCCGGCCCCTTCCCGCGTCCGGTAGTACTCTATGGCCCAGTTAAGATAATTGATCATGCCGCGCTGGGTGATCATCGTTCCCTTGGGTTGTCCGGTGGAACCAGACGTATAGAGGACGTACGCGAGATCGTCGGCGTTGCTTTGGATCTCTGGATTGGTCGTCGGAAAATCTCGTGGTACTCCCTCGGCATCCAGCAACCAGCGCACGGTTCCCGGAATGATCGGCAGGTGTTCGGCGATCGCGGTTTCCGTCAACAGCACGGAGGGTTTTGCATCTTCCAGCATGAATGCGATCCGCGCCGGTGGATAGTCTGGATCAAGGGGCAAATAGGCACCCCCTGCCTTCAAGGTGGCAAGGATAGCCACGATGAGCGAGGGAGAACGCTGCAAACCAATGGCAACGATGCGGTTCTTGGATACCCCCTGTGCCCGTAGCGCATGGGCGAGGTGATTCGCCGCACGGTTCAGGGCATGGTACGTCAACCGACCTTCAAACCAGCGCACCGCAATGGCTTCTGGCGTTGCCTCGACCTGTGTGGCAAAACGCTCGGCAACCCCCTGATCGGGTTGGTAGGGATGGTCGGATTGGTTCCAGTCGATCAACCAACGCCGCCAAGTCGCTTCGTCCAAGAGAGGCTGTTGGGCGCAGGGACGTTTTGGGTCTGCAACGACGCCCACCATCATCGTCTGGAAGTGGTCGATCAGACGCTCGATGGTGGCGAGATCGAACCGATCACCGTTGTAGTCACACTCTAGGGCAAGATCGTCCCCGAGTTCGGTCAGGTTCATCACGAGATCGAAAGCGGTATGCTGAATCGGGAGCGACAACCAACGCACCGCGAGATCCCCAAACGCAGGCGCAGCCCCAGGCCGATCCAGGTTAAAAATCACCGACACAAGCGGTGCCTGACGACCATCACGGGGCAGGACGAGTTTTTCCATGAGACGTGCAAAGGGGTAATCCTGGTGCTGGTACCCCTGTAGAAGCACCCCACGCATCCGCTTCAGATAGGCAACGAAGGGCTCATCCCACAAAAGCCGAGAACGAATCGGCAGCAAATGGGTGCAATACCCGACCAAGCGATCCCCACCATGGAGGGAACGTCCCGCAACGGGCATCCCAATGATAAGGTCGTCCTGACCCGTAAGGCGGTGCAGCCACAATCCATAGAGTGACAAAAGGGTCATGAAGGGCGTCACGCCATTCGTACTGCTCAACTTGCGTATGCCAGCAAACAGGGTTCGATCGATCGGACGCATAATCCGTCCCCCCTGGTAGCTCTTGAGGGCGGGCGGTGGGCGATCCGTTGGCAGTTCTAGGCGCGGCAATTCGCCCCCAAGGTGCTGTAACCAATAGCGTTCTGATTCGGCAAAGGCGTTTTCTGATTGCCACTGTAGATAATCGCGGTATTGGAACGGTTCGGGCAACGCTGGCGTTTTATCGGCACACAGTGCGCCATAAACATTGGCCATCTCTTGGATCATCAGGTTCATCGAGAGGCCATCGATGACAATATGATGGGCCTTCAGGACAAATCGATACTCTTGATCAGCAAGGCGCAAGAGGTGCGCGACAAAGAGCGGCCCTTGTGTCAAATCGAACGGTTGTTGGGTATGGGCGGCCAACCAACCACGACAAGCGGCCTCGACATCAGCGGCACCGCGCAGGTCGATACACTGTAGCAGTCCGCCTGTGGGCGCACACACGCACTGTTGATCGCCACTGATCACGGAGTGCAGGGCTTCATGCCGTGCGACCACCTGATCGACCGCTTGTGAGAGCCGTCGCTCATCGACTTTGCCCTGAAACGCAAGCATCGTGTTCAGATGATAGGCTTTGGAGCCTTCTGGGGTAATGTGTGCAAGCGCGGCCAACTGCTGTTGTGCGGCATTGAGCGGATAGCGGTCGGAGCGTTCTGCTTTGGGGGGGATGAACCCACCGGAGCGCATGGCCAACACGCTGTCTTTGACAGCGGCAATGATGGCAGCGACATCGGCATCTGTGTGGGCGGTGGACAAGAAACAATTGCGCCATTCCCATACGAAAATGCCGCGCAAGTTCATATGGTAGAACAACAATTCCAGATTAGAAGTAAACTCAAAACGAAACAAAGATCCGAACCAGACGATCTCGATGGGTACCTGTTCTTCGGCAAACCAGCGGTTTAAGGTGGTGGCGAGGGTTTCGGTACGGCGGTTTAGATCGTTTTGGAGTGTGGGCGAATGTTCTTTGAGGTATCGCAGGGTTGCGAGCATCGCGGCCATGGTCAGGGGGTGTTGACAGAACGTACCCCCGAACACCACCCGATTGACCTGCGGATAGGAACCATCCCCGTAGCGCCAAGGCCCGCCATCGATGGGATCCATGAGGCTTGCCTTTCCTGCAACGACCCCGATGGGCATTCCGCCTGCAATGACTTTTCCGTAGGTGGCCATGTCAGCGCGTACCCCAAACCAAGCCTGTGCGCCGCCCAAATGGGCACGGAAACCCGTGATCATTTCGTCGAAGATCAACAATGCGCCGATGTCGGTGGTCAGTTGACGTAGTGCGTGCAAAAATTCGCGGGGCTGAACCCGTGGATTGCGGCTTTGGACAGGCTCTACGATGACCGCTGCGATGGTGTCCCCGTGTTTTTTGATCACTTCTAGGGTCTGAGGATCATCGTAGGGTAAGACCAGCAGATCGGCTACGGCCCCTGGCGGGGTTCCTGGCGAGACGGGCTGTGTAATCGTTTCACCATCGCGAGTAACCGACATGCCCATTACGCTGTCGGCGTGGCCGTGGTAAGCGCCCTCGAACATGACGATTTTATAGCGACCTGTAGCGGCACGTGCCAACCGTAGGGCGGCCATGACGGCTTCGGTGCCGCTGTTTGTGAAGGTCACTCGGTCGAAGCCTGTCATTTCGCAGAACAGTTCCGAGACCTCGCCGACGCTTTCGGGACGCGGCCCCAACCCGACACCGTCCGACCCCATGGCTTGAAAGGCGCTTTCGACACATTCGGGATGATGTCCGAAGAGTGTCACCCCCTGCCCCATCGTGATGTCGATGTACTCATTGCCATCGATGTCCCAAACGCGGCTTCCGCGTGAGCGTCCGGCCACCAGCAGATACAGCATTTCTTTCGTGGTAAAACGAAAACCAACGGCGGCGCGACTGTCTGCGAGGACGGTCCGATAGCGATCGGCGTGTGCTTTGGATTTTGGGGTGCGAGCGTTGTAGTCTCGGATCAGTGCTTCTAGGTGCTGCTGTTGGGTGGGGGTGAGGCCACGGGCGCGGATTTCGAGCGCGGACAGCATCTTTTGCGGCTGCAACGCGCCTTTGGCCTTTTTTGGGGTAGGAGATACGGTGTCGGTGGTGGTGGGTGCGCTTGGTTGCGTGTGCTCTTTGGGACGAGGCTGTGGTGCTTGTACGGCTATCGGTGCGGATTCTTTTTGGAGGGCCGTGACAGGGGGCGAAGTCGGCAACACACCGGACTGCGCCAAGAATTGCAACTGTCGTGCGACCAACTCATTCATGGCTTGTGCGGTGGTGCGGATCTGGCTTGCGAAGATAGCCTCCAGTGCACCGCTTGCAACTGGCAAGGTTGCAGGGGCCAACGCACCCAGGCTCGGCAACCCGGTCATCGGCGTATAGGTCGATGCGGCGTGGACGGGTTCGCCCAGCGTTGGCGTGGTGATCACCGGAGGAGGTGCAACCGGATCAACCGAAGCAGCCGCAGTGGCAACCATTTCGGGGTTTTTCAGTGCTTGTTGTTCGTCGATGTAGGTAACGAGTGCACCGATCGTTGTCAGTTCCTCAAAGAACTGGGCGATAGTAATGGTGATTCCATATTCACTCTCTACCGTGCGTTGCACATCCATCAAGATCAAAGAATTGGCACCCATCTCCAGGAACGGGACATCCAGGTTCATCTCGCCGGAGTTTTGCGCTGGCATCGCTTCTGCCATGAGTGCCTGTAGGCGGGACAGAATGGCCTGATACCGTGTACTGTCTTTCTGTTGACTCATCAATGTGTGGCCTACTGTAATGGTTTGATCTTAGCGATGGCAGGCGAAGTGCCACTTGATGCGCTGGTTTTTTGTGAGAGCACATAGTATAACAAACGGGTGCCGTTCGTGAAACACCCAGCATCACAATATGCTTTCTTTTGACTGTAGTATTAAACCCCTTCCCGATGATTCGGGGAGGGGTTGGGGCAGGGGTTGAGGGAGGGGTTGATCTCTTGATGTTGATTTTTTGTTTCTTTTGAATTAAAAAAAAGAGACGCAAAGAAAAAAGTAAAAGGAATGTCAAACCCAGAAGATTACCTCACCCCAACCCCTCTCCTTTCAGGAGAGGGGCAATCTGAAAATCAAGAGATTTTCTTATCCCTGCCTGTCACGTTTGCATTGTCTCCATCGACCTGGATGATTGTGACTTCTTTGACATTCCCAAAGTTTATATTCTGTTTGTTCCTCTGATCTCCCTTCGTATCACGACGAACGCCTTCGAGTAATTCTTGCACTGTGTATCTCCGAGCGGAACCTTCAGGCCGAAGAATCCAGTCAGGCCCCTCCTCGGCCTCTAAGAGCAGCAAATAATCGTACCTCGCATCAACGTCTGGTTGTTCCGAAAGGGGCACACGCGCCTCTACGCCAAGATCGCCATTGAGGGTATGAACCTGCTCCAGATCATCCAGGATTCTGTTCAGCGCGTCCCGCTGACGAGTAGGCGGCCCCTTCACAGCAATCTCCACCACGCGCTTAGTACGATCGGCGCTCACCAGCACTTGACACTGTGCAGTCTCAAAGACAGCACCCGTTCGCCAACAGATGCGCGTTTGAGTCAGTTTTTTGTGTGCTTCCACGATAAAACGCGGTATCAACCCAACTGGTAGCAGTTTGTTGTAGCGATAACGAAAGCGCAAACAACCTTTTTGGTAAAATGCGTCATACTGGAAACCCTCGATCTCTACGGGCAATCCCTCCGGTACGAGAAATTGATCAGACGTACCAGACAACGGAAAGCACAAACCCAAATCCTCTTCTTGCATCATTGTCAAGATAAATTCGTGGCGTTCAAGGGGATATTTGGTTTTATCTAACCATTGATTGAGCTGATCCTTGTGGAAAATGCCGTTTTGTAATCGCAATTCTTTGTGGTTCAAAATGGTGTAAATAGCTTCCGTCAACCAATTCGGATCGAGCAAGACTGTATTGCGCTTCACTTCCCGATCGCCTGGTTTGAACCCATAGGCGACGATCACCCCAAGATCATGCAACAAACGCAGCAGGGCACGCCGCTCGTCGGGAGTGCTTAGATCCTGATCGCCCGCCCGTTCGCTATCGGGGACTCTTTCGCACAGCAATTCAAAATCAAGGAGGGAGACAACCTGCTGTGCACTGGCTTTCTTGGCAATCGCATTCTTTACCCATAACGAGCTTGCGGGAACTGGCTTGCGAATCTCGTCAAGCGATGGGTGTTCTTTAAGCGCCTTGGCAATCAGTACCCGCAAGGCTTCGATGCTCTTTTTTGACCATTCATCCGCATTGCATGCGGTTCGATGAAACGCGACAATGCTTGGATTGTCACGTTTGATCGCATCCTGCGACAGCAGGAGCGCCTCTTTTCCGTTATCCGATTTATTGATGATCACAATGACGGGTGCAGTACCAGCACGATTGGCAATGATGTTCAGCCAATCTTGAATCGGGCAGTTGTCCTCCCGCCGATCTTCCAAAACCAACAAATAGAGACTGCGCTGGGTCAGAAAATAGCGGTGCGTTCCGTGCATGATTTCCTGACCTCCGAAATCCCAGATATTGAGCTTCATACCACTTGCATCGTGCGACCAGGCATTGATCTCGATTCGTTCATGAATCACTGCACCTTCCGTTTTCTTTTCCTGCGGATTGCATGACTTCCCATCCTTCAGATACCGGACGAGCGAGGTTTTACCCACCGCCTCGCTACCCACCACCAGCAATTTGGCTTCGTTCAGGGGGCGCAGTTTTCTCTTTTGCTCAGAAGCGAGGACAGTCCGCCAAGCCGCAAGAATGGCTTGTGCATCCTTGGAGGCAATGGTTTCAGCAGGGAGGGGGAGTTTTGCTATGGAATTGTTGCGGAGATCAAGTGTTTCTAAACGATCAGCATTCGACCGTTTGCACCAAGCGTTCAGCAGTGCCCGCGCCCCTTCCGGGCCTATGTGGTTGTACTGTAAATCAAGCGAAGTGAGGTTGGAGAGATTGGCGAGCGCCCGCGCCCCTTCAGAGCCTATGCTGTTTCCATCAAGATTAAGCGAAGTGAGGTTGGAGAGATTGGCGAGCGCCCGCGCCCCTTCCTCGCCGATTTTGTTATCTGTTACATGAAGTACAGTGAGATGTGTCAGGGTCGCAAGCTTTTGGGGCAGGTCTTTGATGACCTCTCCAAGCTGGTAAAGGGGGACATCCCCCACCACTCGATCGAACTGATACTCGACTGCTCCAGGCCCAAAAAGACCCAGTTTCTGCCACCGCTCTCTTTTGGCGCGTGCGAGCAGTTCATCCAGTTCCCTTGCAGTATTGATCTTGATCGGCTTGGCCACGGAACGCCCTCCTGTGTCTTGCTGAACAGCATCGTGCGTTCACTATACCATTCTGATCAAGAGGACTGTCAAGCAACTTGTAGAGCTAAGGAAAGATCAAGAAAAAAGATCCATTCAAAACCAGCAGATCACCTCTCCCCACCCCCTCTCCTTCCATGAGAGGGGCAAGCTAAAAAGAGGGGCAAACTGAAAGTCAGAGTCTTGCGGTTTACGGTGTGGCCCCAACGCGCAACGGCAGGTGAACCGTGAATTGTGCACCAGGCGGATCTTCCAGATCATGCGCCTCCACAAGGCCACCATGGAACTCAGTAATCAACCGGACGATGTAAAGACCAATCCCCAAATGTGGCTCATTGCCACGCTGTGATCGGATAGAAACCATGGATTCAAACAACCGCTCCCCCATTTGGGCGGGTAAATGTGCGCCGTGGTTCGTCACAGACAAGAGTACATTGGTGCGTGTTACGTCGAGTTGCACAACAATCGGATCCTCCCCCGTACTAAAATCGACCGCATTGGAAACGAGTTTGTCCAACATTTGCGCAACCAGTTCGGGCACCCCTCGGATCAAGACAGATCCCTGGGGTACTTCTAACGCAAAAGCCTTTTGGGGATAAATCACGCGGTATCCCTCTACACAACCAGTCACGACTTCGACAATTCCAAAATCCTCGGCCTCTTCGCGTTGCAGGATTTGTTCTAGGCGGGATGCCTCACTCATGGAAGAAAGAATAGACGACAAACGCGCAACGCCTTCTCGGGCACGACGGGTATAAATGGCCGCTTCGTCGGAAACAGGCTGCATCTCCAGGTTTTCCAGCGACGACTTGACCACTGCCAAAGGGGTACGCAACTCATGAGAGAGCCTACCTGCCATGGCTTCGAGGTAGCGTGTGTACTGGCTGATCCGATCCAACAGGGTGGAGAAACTGCGTGCAAGATCACCCACCTCGTCCATCGCAAAAGAACCCGTGATACGACCACGCACCCGTCCATCCGGGCCAATGGCACGTTCCGCTTCATCGCGCAATCGTCGAATACGGCTCGAAAAACGCGAGGCAAAAATGAGCAAGGTCACGGTTGCCGTCAGAAACACAATCAAGGTGACATTGAACAGGTTTTCCATGACCCGATTTTGTAAACTGAGAATGGTATTGCTGGTTTCCTCGACCACCACGGCCCCGCTGACGACGTTACCAGTACGCACAGGGTGCGCCGCAGAAAGGATCGCAGTGTGCCGATCCCCGAGTTGACGCCAGCGGGTCTGGGAATGACCCGCCAGGGCCGCCTCGATCTCTTGACCCTCTAGGCGTGCAGCACCCGAAAGATCATCATCCACACTCGCACTCGGTTGCGGAAGAATAAACCGATACAGAGTATGCATCAGTACAGCGGTCGGATTGCGCGGTTCTTCGCCTGAGGAAATATCGTCTTGCAGACTACCTGCCAAAGCCAGTACCCGCTTGTTGTGATCCACCACCCACATCCGTTCGGTGGTACCTCGCTCCAGATCTTTCAGAATGGTCTCGATCTCGGGCGAGGGAACAATCACGACGCCCAATTCTTCTACACGCCGTGTACCTGCGGTGCCAATCACCGTTCGGATTTCACGGGTCGCGGGATCGACCGCAGCAACCGCAAAGGCAATGCGGGCACCCACCATCGACATGGGAATACGCAGTTCGAGCACATACCCATCGGAGGTTTCGCGCCAAGCGCCTTTGATGCGTACTTCAGGACGCAACGGCAGTGGGTTGTTGGGATTATCTGGCATCAGGTGAGCGTTTACCCAACCCGGGGCTTGGGTCGCCAGGCGGTAGCGGTAAAATTTCCCATCAGGCCCTTGGATGGCGATCTGCAAGTGGGAACATTGATCCAATCGGTAACTGTTAGGGTCTCGATAGAGAACTTTAAGATCACGCACCAGGAAGACCGTGTAGAGATAACGCTCGTAGGTTCCGATGATTTGTTTAAAATAGAAAGACTTTGGATCGTATGTGCCTTTACTCTCCAGCACATTGTCGGCAGCATAGGTGTGGGCTTGTGCGATATATGGATTCCAGTCGTCCAGAAGTCCATCGAGTACAATGGGGCTGCGAAGCGCAGGGATGAACATCTCCCGTTCTGATTGTGTAGAACGCAACAGGTCTGCATGGTGCTGAAACAATTCAGGACGATCATGCAGTACCGCAGCAACCGCGTGTGCAGTGGCCAGGAGCGCATTTTCTTGGCCGTGTTGGAGGAATACCTCCATTTCCCGGAGATACTCGTATCCCGTCCACGGAATGGTGAGTACCGCGAGGGAAACGAACAAGACCTTGACGCGTAAACTGAACCACGGCCGACGTCGCGGACCAGCTATGAGGGTGGGATTCTGTGCTCGGTTGCGCACTGATTATGTCCGCAGAGAAGGCATCGGGTTAGGCATCGGTTTTCCAGCGATACCCCATTCCGTAAATCGTCTCGATGGCAGAAAAATCGCTGTCGAGTAAGATAAATTTATGACGCACCCGTTTGATGTGGCTGGTGATGGTGCTGTCATCCACCACAATGTTGGCCTCGTGCATCAGTTGTTCGCGGTTCTTAACGTGTCCTGGAAAACGGGCCATCGCGTGGATTAGCCAGAACTCGGTCAGCGTGAGATCCACAGGCTGGTCACGCCAACGCACCTGCATCCGGTTCATGTCGAGTGTCAACGCTCCACGGGTCAGGAGGGTTTCGCGGATGGGCGGTGCACGCAAGGCATCCATACGTCGGAACAGCGCGGCAATGCGTGCCCCCAAGTGGGGAAGGCTGATGTCTTTGGTAAGATAATCGTCCGCCCCTAAGCGTAACCCTGAAATAGTATCAAACTCACTGTCGCGGGCGGTCAGAAAGATGATGGGGACGGTTGCAGACATGGCACGCAACTCCCGACACAACTCGAACCCGCCTTCCACGTCGTTTTCGAGACCAATGTCTAGGATAGCAAGGTCGGGCAGTCGCGCACGAAAAGAGGCCAGTGCTTCCGTGCGGGCGCTGAAGGTTGCCACCTCATACCCTTGACGGCGCAGCACATCGGCATAGTTTTCCCGAATGGACGGCTCGTCTTCAACGATAGCGATCTTACGTTTCACAAGATACTCCCCGGTCAGACCAAACGAATGGAATGGAGTACATCAAAACGTACCCACGCCAGCGATCCAGCGGGAGGAGTACGGTTCCGTGTCTGTTGTGCAGATTTCTGACATGTTTGATCATGCGATTGCCACACCTTCTCAACATCCTTGCCACGAGTGAGAGTGTACTATTTATACTACTCAGCGAGGATGTCAATCGCCCCGTGTTGAAAACCACGGGTGTCCCTGGAAACCGGATGGTTGCATGAACCAAAAACCGATGTTGATACAAGATCGTAGGCGTCCGCAGCGTGGATTGTTGGGGGAGATGGCGATAGGGGTACTCGCCAGCATGGCCATTGGTACGGGTTTTAGCATTCTTGCAGGTGCGATTGTGTTGATGTTGGCGGGTGGGCGGCTAGAAACCACCCCATCGGGTGGCCTGGGTACCACAACGCCTTCTTCCTCCCAGAGCATCGTCCTCTCTCAGGCGCAGGAGGTGCCACGCTTCCATCTGTTTTTGGACAAACCCCCTGCTCATACCAATCGGCGTAACGGCAGCTAGGCTGGTCAACCTCATGGATCCGTTTCACAGAGCCACCCGTCTTCAAGCGGGGGTGGTTGAGCCCACGAATCAGTCAGCGTGCACCTCATGGATGATCAATGTCTCCGAGACACCCTGCCCTTCGGGGGGGATGCAAGGAGATGGTTTTAGGTAGCCGTCTTTTCGTCTGTACTTAAAGGTGCCGGTCTTTCCCGGCTGTCAGCCCTTACGGGCCTAGTAACGGGAGCCTTACGGCCCCGCCCCCCTCGCTGCCAGGTTGCAACGCAGCTTTGGTTCTTGCGAACCTTGCAACAGACCGTTTCGTAGTTACCCGAACCTTGTCTGCATCTGCCGCTTTCAGTAGCTCAGGGTTGAGGAAGCGCCCCAAGGGGCAAGTCTTGTACTTCGTTGGAACGTAGCCATGCTGCTCTGTGGCTTAGGCTGGTCAACCCCAGGCTTGCTTTCACAAGCCCACGCCTAAAGGCGGGGGTGGTTGACGGATGATAGATGCAGCACGGCATCGTAGCAGGTGATAACCGACCTGTCCCGCCTGTCGGGTACGCACCCATTCCCACGTGGGCGATAACGACTCGTGCGAAAATCCCACTTCTGTTTCCAAATAGATCCGTGCACCCTGGGTCAACCAGCTGCGATCCTGTAGTTGGCAACAACAGCGTGGTATCCAGCCTTGGTGGAAAGGCGGATCCAGAAAAACGATGTCAAAAGACCGAGATGTGCCGAGCAAATAGGTTTCCGCATTGGTTTCTAGAACCTGTGCACGGTGATGGGCATCCAGGTGCGTTAGATGTCCACGGAGAGCCTTTGCTGCCACCGGGTGTTGTTCGACGAACACGACTTCGGCAGCGCCCCGAGAGAGTGCCTCCAGCCCCAAAGCACCGCTACCAGCAAAGAGATCCAAGCAACGCGCTCCGGTGACAATCCCCTGCAGCCAATTAAACAAGGTCTCGCGTACCCGATTGGGGGTAGGGCGCAATCCAGCCAGCTCTGGGAACACGAGGAGGCGGCTTCTCCATTCTCCCCCGATGATTCGCAGTCGATTCTGGTTCATCCGGGCTGTGCCGATGCGGGGTCGCCTGTAGGGGAGAACGTCCAATGTGTACAGGGAAACGGGGGTGAAAAGTCGGTGCCTGTCTGCCAGAATCCTGCGCCACGAAAGGCTGCGACAGAAGCCGTGTTATCGAGTTTGATGCGTGCATCCACTGCCGTGATCAGACCTGTCTCGAACAAAGCTATACACCCCTGGAGGATCAGCAACCGACCCACCCCTCGTCCGCGTGCCTCCCGTGCTACATTGACACCGATTTCAGCACGTAGCCCTTGTATCTGAAAGCGCACCACACCGACTGCTTGCAAACCGGCCTCCGTACCAATCCAGGCTCGCCAAAAGGGGTCTAGCAAACGTGCATCAAACCACCGCTTGTGTTCTTCGTGGGAAATCAAAGCTGTGCTAAAGGATTGTGCACGCACATCAGGATCGTTAGACCAGACCCAGAGGCGCTCGCGATCAGTGGTGTCGACGGGTCGTAGTGAGACCTCAAACATGGTACTGTTCCTGCGACAGGTGCACTCGGCTGTACCGAGGCTGGCCGGATTGCCCTGCTGTCCCACCTGCCTAAAGGCGGGTGCTTATGAAAGCGGACAAATCAGCTCTAGCGATGGTTTGCTGGGGGAGGGCACCGCGCAGGTCTTTTATGGTAACGGTGTTATTGACCATTTCTGATTCCCCGATCACCAAGGCAAAGTTGGCACCGCTCTTGTCGGCATGGCGAAACTGCGCCTTCAGGCCACCCCCCCCACAGTGCACCAGAGCACGCATACCAGGCAGTGCATCACGCAGAGTTTCTGCCAACACCAACGCAGAACGCGCCGCCTCCTCCCCAAGATGGACAATGTACAGGTGCGGAACCTCTGGGGGTGGCAGCAAGCGACGCTCCTCCAACAAAACGACCAAGCGTTCCAGACCCAACGCAAATCCCGCTGCAGGTGTGGGTGTCCCGCCAAGCTGCTCTACCAACTGATCGAAACGACCACCAGCGCAGACCGCCCCCTGTGCACCCAGATCCGTAGTAACCCATTCAAAAACGGTTCGGGTGTAATAATCAAGCCCCCGTACCAGGCACGGATTCACGACGTAGGACAATCCGGCGCTGTCCAGCACGCTGCATAGGGACTGAAAATGTGCGCGTGAGGTCTCATCAAGCGCGTCCAGAAGACGCGGTGCGTCAGCAACCAGGGCTTGTACCTCAGGGTTTTTGCTGTCCAGAATGCGCAATGGATTCGAGACCAACCGCCGACGACTATCCTCATCGAGCGATGCTTCCCGCGCCGACAGATACGACACCAACTCGGCACGGTAGCGAGCACGAACCTCAGGGGTGCCGAGGGAGTTGATTTCCAGCCGAAGCCCTGTGAGTCCGACTGCCTGTAGCATCCGAGCACTCATCAGGATCAACTCTGCATCAATGTCCGGCCCCACAAAGCCAAAAGCCTCTACACCGAGTTGGTGGAATTGCCGATAGCGTCCTTTTTGGGGGCGTTCGTGGCGAAACATCGGCCCACGGTACCACAGACGCAGCGCCGCATTGCGCAACAGACCGTTTTCGATGGCCGCTCGAACACAACCCGCCGTCCCTTCTGGGCGCAGGGTGAGACGATCCCCATTGCGATCCGCAAAGGTATACATCTCTTTTTCGACAATGTCCGTGACTGCACCAATCGATCGCTCAAAGAGTTCGGTACTCTCAAGAATGGGAGTACGCACCTCTTCGTAGCCGTATCCCGCAAGCACCCGTATCAGGGTGTTCTCTACGAACTGCCAGCCACCGGATCGTTCCGGCAGGAGATCATTCATCCCGCGAATGGCCTGGATGTGTTTCGACAAAGCGATTACCCCATCATTGGGTCGGTTGGCGATTTCAGAGCAGCCATCTGTGCACGAATCTGTGCACGAATGGTGCGCTCCAGTTCCTCTACCAGGTGTTCATTGTCTACCTTGTGGTGCGGGACACCGCCCACATAGAGCAGGTTGGGGCTTCCCCCCGTGAGACCCACATGCGATTCACGGGCTTCGCCCGGGCCGTTGACGACACATCCTAAGATCGACACGTCCAACGGTTCCAGAATATCCGCAAGACGTTCCTCCAGGGCATTCACCGTCGCGATGACATCGAACTCCTGGCGTGAGCACGAAGGACAAGCAATCAAATGGATGCCCTTGTTACGCAGACGAAGGCTCTTCAGAATGTCAAACCCTACTTTGACTTCTTCTACCGGATCGGCCGCCAACGATACCCGAAGGGTATCACCAATTCCCTCGGCGAGCAGCATCCCCATGGCAATGGCCGATTTGACCGTGCCCGCACGGGCCGCCCCTGCCTCGGTGACGCCAAGGTGCAAAGGCTGATCGATCCGTGCAGCCAGTGCTCGGTAGGCCTCCATGGTAACAAAAACGTCCGAAGATTTGATGCTGACCTTGAACTCCTGAAAATCCAGGCGTTCCAGAATATCGATGTGACGCATCGCAGACTCGACCAGGGCAGCGGCAGTCGGTTCTCCGTACTTTTTTTGCAGGTCTTTTTCCAACGATCCCGCATTGACACCAATGCGGATAGAAATGCCTCGTTCGCGTGCGCTCTCTACCACCGCACGTACACGACTCGCGTTGCCAATGTTGCCTGGATTGATGCGTAGACAATCAGCCCCCAGTTCTGCCACTCGAAGGGCAATCCGGTGGTCAAAGTGAATGTCCGCAATAAGGGGCACCTCGACGCGGGTCTTGATCTGTCCGAACGCCTCTGCCGCTTCGAGGCTAGGCACAGAAATGCGCACAATGTCGGCGCCGACCCGCGTGAGCGCCTCCACCTGCGACACCGTAGCGAGGACATCCGTGGTCTCGGTGTTGGTCATGCTTTGGACACTGATGGGGGCGTCTCCCCCGACCAGGACGCCTCCCACACGGATCTGGCGAGAGAGGCGGCGTTTAATGGTGGGAGTCGGGCGCATGGTTCCGTTTTCCAAGGCTAAAGCTCGCTGCTTCGTCTTTGATGTAAGGACTAAAATCAAAAACCTCCCCGTTGTAGGTCACGGTCACGCCTTCGGCCTTTCGCAATCGCACTTTGAAGGGTGGGTGCCCCTGAAAAGAACGCGGGGTACCCGCAGGGATGGGCGCATTGAATAAAACATCGCCCGCACCATCCTTGATCCTGACCCAGGTTTCTACAGTGGTTTGTACCGTCACGGTGGGTGGGCCTGCAGGAGGCGGTGTAGGGTTGGATGCTGTGGGAGGTTTGGTGGCTGTGTCGGCGGGGTGCACTGCACTGCCCGAAACACTGCCCTGCGTGTTGGTTAGATCGGCTGTATGCACGCTGGCAGTGCCCGATGTCGGCACAGACGGAGGGGCCGTTTGAGTCAATACATGCGCCTCACTGTTGTCTTCTGGAGGCGGATCGGTGGCCAGCACTTGCGGCGGTTCGGTGTTTGGCCTGGGTGCCTCTTTGGAGGCATGGGTCGGTGGTATGCTGGGGGAGGCGATGTGATCCAGGGCATCGCGGCTTTGCCACCAAAGGCCTACCAACACAAACAAGCTCAAGACGACAACATAGGTGAAAAACCGCCACAGTCGATCACTGTTCGAGGGCTGACGTTGCAATGCTGTGGCAGCGACCGCTGGCAGCGGTACGATACTACCCTGGCGTTCATAGGCGGCCAGGAACGGTTCTGGGAGTACGTTGACAAGCCTTGCGTAATTGCGTAAATAGCCGCGCACAAAGGTAGGAACTGCGGGCAAGGCAGACCAATCGCCCTCTTCTAGGGCAGCTATCATACGCACGTTCAACCGCAACCGAGCCGCGACATCTGCGCGGGTGAAAGAATGTGCCTCTCTCGCCTTTTGCAACAACAGGCCCGGTTTTGAGAGGGCTTCGTCGCGTGCGAAGGCCGTTTGGGATGCAGATCCCGCTGTGGGAGAGTCAGGATTATTCATGAAGGTTTAGAATCCGTGCACTCGATCCGAAGACCAGTACGTGATGGTTTTACTGCTGGCGTTGGTAGGCATCCAAACGACGAATGGCGAGAACCAAGAAAGTACAAATAAACAGGATATAATACGCAACATCCGCGCTGTCGAAGACCCCCCGAATCAGGTCATCATAGTGACTCACTAGGGATAGATCCGTGAGTATCCCACCCATCTGTCCCGATGTGTGCGAATCGATGACCCAAAACAGCAACAGAAGCCCGAAACTACCCACAGCAGCCAGGGTGGGCAGTGTGGTTAGGGTTGAGACAAACAGGCCCGCCGCCGTGAAGCTCGCAACGAGCAGCAGCAAACCCACACCACCGGCAGCCACAAGTCCGAGGTCAAGCACGCCGCCCATCTGCATGGACAAGATCATGAGCAATGCAGAGACGATCCAGAGGCAGAGGAACCCAAGGATACCCAAGTATTTGCCGAGTATCACCGAGGTCATAGAAACCGGTGACGAGAACAACAACACAATTGTTTTGCTACGCAGTTCCTCGCTGACGGATCGCATGGTCAAAAACGGTACGAGCAACAGGAGCACCAAGGCTGTGTTGCCGAACAGGGAACCCGCGACAAGTTCGGTGGCTCCGGGTGGGTCTTCGAGGGTTGCCAGATCGTTTTGGTCTTGCAGAAAATCGTCCAGATGACCGAGAAACAGCCAGGCAAGCATGGCCTCCCCCACCCCGAACACCCACCAACCCAGAGGCGAAGAGAATAGGGTGCGCCACTCTTGTTTGGCAATGGCCCAGGTTTTCATCAATCGTTTCTATCCCATGCCTTTAGGCGGTACTGCTTGCCGGATCATTGCGGCGGTTCGTTGCTGGCTGGGTGGTGCTGGTGCGGTTGGGAACCCGTAGGCGTAGGGGCACCTGCCGCTGTGGAGGAATGGGAGGCACCCACAGGAGCGCCTGTGTTGGTAGCCGACGTGGATCCGCTTGTCGTTGGATTGTTATGAGCCGCAGGATGCGCCGTAGGAGGCTCTGCATTGCCGACATTGTTCTGGCGTTGCTGTGACGAAGGATGCGCCGTAGGAGGCTCGGCATTGCCGACATTGTTCTGGCGTTGCTGTGACGAAGGATGCGCCGCAG